>NZ_JAMOKX010000001.1:300000-416028 GCF_023646285.1 Helicobacter colisuis
CACATTTCCTGCGACAATATCCACAACTAAATGCTTTTTAATCTCTTTGATTGTTTCTAAAATCCCACGACTATGCCCGTGTGCTGAATCAAGTACCAAAACATCAACCCCTGCTTCTACTAATGCTTTTGCTCTATCGTATTGAAAAACACCAATAGCTGCTCCCACGCGCAATCTGCCAAAATCATCTTTATTGGAATTTGGATATTCAATTCTTTTTTGAATATCTTTAATAGTAATCAATCCTTTTAAAATTCCTTTTTCATTGACAATTGGCAATTTCTCAATTTTATGCTTATTCATAATATTACGCGCTTCTTCTAAGCTTGTGCCAACTTTTGCAGTGACTAAAGGCGCTTTTGTCATAATTTCTTTAACAGGGCGACTTAAATCTGCCTCAAAACGCATATCGCGATTAGTTAAGATTCCAATCAAACTACCATTATCATCAACTACAGGGACTCCTGAAATCTTATAATTATCTGTGATGGCTTTGGCTTGCATTAAAGTTGCATCTGGACTAATGAAAATTGGATCGATGATTACTCCACTTTCACTCTTTTTTACCTTTTTAATCTGTGTTACTTGAGAGTTAATATCCATATTTTTATGAATGATACCAATTCCACCAACCCTTGCCATAGCAATGGCTGTGCTGTATTCTGTAACCGTATCCATCGCTGCAGAAACAAGCGGTGAGTTTAAAGTGATATTTTTACTAAACTTTGTTCCCAAAAAAACTTCTTTAGGTAAAATTTCTGAATAAGCTGGAACCAACAACACATCTTCAAAAGTCAATGCACGCGCTCTAATTTTCATAAGCTCTCCTTAATAAGATTTTCCAAATTTAAGCCCAAATCGAGCAACTTTTGCTCTTCAAAAGCCGCACCAATTAATTGCATTCCAATAGGCATTCCCTCACTCTCTCCAACTGGTAAGGAAAGCGCTGGAAGTCCTGCAAGATTTACCCCAATTGTATAAATATCTTCTAAATACATTTGCAAAGGTGTTTTACATTCATCAAATCCAAAAGCAGTGCTTGGTGCTACTGGAGAGAGAATCGCATCACAATCTTTTAAGATTTCATTGTATTGTCTTGCAATAAGAGTGCGCACCTTTTGAGCCTTGATATAATAAGCATCATAATATCCGCTACTTAATACAAAAGAACCAAGCAAGATTCTACGCTTCACCTCATCACCAAAGCCTTGTGATCGAGTTTTTAAATACAATTCTTTAAGATTATTAACATTTTCTGCCCTATTCCCATAGCGCACTCCATCAAAGCGCGCTAAATTTGAGCTTGCTTCTGCTGTGCAAATCACATAATATGCCGCGATAATATAGCTAGTATCAAGCATTTCTTTTTCAATAATAGTGTGTCCATTAGCACTTAAGAGATCAATACTTTTTTGGTATGCATCTTGAATATTTTTATCAGCATCTTTTAATAGACTAGGCAATATTGCAATTCTCATCTTACGATTTCCATTAAGATTATCATAAGTGTTTGTAGATGAAAAATTTGCAGAAGTAGAATCCATTTTATCATATCCGCTAATAGCATCAAATAATATCGCACAATCTGTGATATTTTGTGTAATAGGTCCGATTTGATCAAGGCTAGAACTATAAGCCACCAACCCATAACGACTAACCCTACCATAAGTGGGCTTTAATCCCACACAGCCACAAAAACTAGCAGGTTGGCGAATACTACCTCCTGTATCACTGCCTAATGCAGCAATTGCGATTCCACCAGCGACTGCTGCAGCACTCCCCCCACTACTTCCACCTGGGACTTTGCTTGGATTTTTTGGGTTAAGCGTTTTGCCATAGCAACTACTTGCAGTTGTGCTTCCCATAGCAAATTCATCCATATTAGTGCGCCCAAAAGGTGCCATTTTATGTTTTGCTAGATTCTCTATTGCAGCAGCATTATAAGGTGCGATATAGCCTTGTAGAATCTTACTTGCACAAGTAATCTCCCAACCTTTAACATTAATATTATCTTTAATAGCTATAGGGAGACATTCTTTATTATAATCTTGCAAATCTCCCACATAAGCATTAAGATTGCTTTGCTTAATTGCTTGTGTTAAATTTGCTTTTAACTCTCTAATTCCATCTTTATCGAGTTTCAATGCTTCTTGTAAAGTAGGGATATACATTTAATACTCCATGAATTTTAAAAAATTTTAGAATTATAAAAAAATATTTTTGATAAAAGGGTTAAAGTAGTAAAAAAATGAAGTTTTTTAAAACCCTTCTTAAGATACTTGCGGCACATAAGTATTTTGAAGGCTCTGCTGTGTTCCCACCCTGAAGCATTATTCAAAAAACCCATTGCACAAGTCTCAAAAAGGGCGACTGAAATTATATTTATTTTTTTTAAAAAAAGCAAATTAATTTTCTCTAGGTGAAAGTTTTTTACTTTTTATTTTTTTTAATCCTTAAAAATCTATTTTAGCTCTTATCCAAAAATTTCTTCCCATTTCGTAAATTCTAGAATTAACAGGATTGTCTGCTACACTCAAATCAATGCTATTTTTAGAGAGGTGGTAGCTATAGAGTTTATCTGTGAGGTTTTCAACCCCTGCAAAAAGTTTGATATTATCATAAGTGTAACCCACATAAAAGTTTATAATACCAAATCCACTTGAATCGCCAAAATCTTGACCCACCACATTACCATAGCCTTCTAAACTTCTAGTTTGTTTTGCATACACGATGATTTCACCTTTAATAAAATATTTATTGTCATCATATTTTAGTGCAAAGAGTGTTTGCAAAGGTGCAATTTGCGCTAGTGGTCTATTGTCTTTTGTGTCTTGTCCATAGGTATAGCTCATTTGAGCTAATGCAAATGTATTAGGCAAAAATTCATAAGAAATCTCTGCTTCTCCACCCAATAATAACGCATCAGTGTTAAAGCCTGTAGTGGTAGCTGTATTGTAATTTAACATAATATAATCTTAAATATAAGAAACATAGCTAGACACACTAAAGTTAAGCTACTCTTTGTGATAAGTTGCCCCCAAATCTAAGCGTGTAATCGCCCAAATATTTTTCAGCTCTTCCAAAACCACTTAGGGCATATTTTGTATTAGAAGTATCTAGCTTGTGGGCTGTCATATCCACCCTATCGCCCCTTATACCTGCAAAATATCCCATATTAGATGAAGTAAAGGTTTCTATTTGCGAAAAAACCCCATAACTTTTAAAAGTATAATTAGGCGCATAAGGGCTATTTAGAATTATTTCTGCTTCTTGTGTGCTATTTTGATTCGCAATAGCCCTAGATTTGTGCTTATCTAAATTATAATTTCCACCAAAGTAAATCTTAGAGAGATCAAACTTTTTTGATATTCTAATCTTCCGCCCGTATTTGTCCTATTGGAATTACTAATTTGATACTCATTTCCTATTTTTGGCATACCATTAGTTAGACTAAAATTATCCATAATATGATCAATCTCGTGATGATAAATATGAAAATCCAGCTTATCATCATTGAAAAATTTAACAAGATGTGCTTGATAAGATTCTCTATCAAAAGTTCTCGCATCCATTGTCCTATCTGCATAAGCAGCTTCTCCCCTGCCAATATCAAAACTAAGTTCTAGCTTTAAATCAGGACTAGGAGTTAAAGCGCCAACAAAAGTCCCAGATTGTCTCTTGTATGCAGAATGCACCCTATCTCCCCTGCCACTTTCATAATCATCACTTCTATAGTTTGAATAAATAGCCTGTAAGCTACCTAGTTCATTTCCGCCTATTAAATGCGCATTAGCATCAACCCTTCCAAAACTTCCATAAAGCGCATCCGCCCCACCATTAAAACTTGGTTTTTGAAGTGTTAGAAACTCTCTATCAAAAAGCATTCCCCCAGTAATCAAAGATCCATATCTTACATCTTGAGGACCTTTTATAATGGTAATAGAATTATAATTTTGCGGGAACACACGTGAACACATAGGTTAAAGTCGTATCCATTCTACCACCACAACCTCCTAATAAAGTCCCTCCATTTACGACAATTGGCAATCTACCTCCACCAAGCGATCAAAAAAAACGCTTCTGTTCCACCTCCGCTTTTTTAGCGACTGAAAACCCAGGAATCTGTTGCAAACTCTTTGCAATATCGCTATTATTTAAAAGCGAATCTTTGCCTAAAATCAGTGTAATCAATTTGCGTAGGATTTGCTAGGGGAGAATTAGCCTATTGTATTGTAACTTGATTGCCTTGAGAATAAAGCAGAGTTGAGAGAGATAAGAATGCAAAAGCTTTGTATTTCATAAAATATCCTTGGAAGCAATGAAACTAAATTTATTTGTATTGTTTCTTAAATTAGACCTTAACAATTTTAATTCTATCATCAAGGCTTTAAAACAAAACTTGCATCACAATTTATTCCCTTACATTGTAGTATTTTTGTTTATCAGTTATGTTTTATAATTACATATAGTAACAATTTAAAGCTCAAAATAAAACTAACTCTTTTTCTCTCTCATCGTTAAGCAAGGGTATGCTAGATTTAACTTTAAGCAAAATTAAGGAGTGATTTTATGAAACCAAATTTTGAATCTTGGATTAACTTTTATGTAGAATTTGCCTAAAAACTACTTCCCTATGCACAAAAGAGAAAAGAACTCATTGAAAAAATAAAAAACATACACGCTACTAACGATATACAACTCCCCATACTAGAAAAAGATAATGATATTATTGATATTGATCCCTTTACGATATTTGCTCTTTTTAATAGAGGCATCATAGATGAAAACCAAATCAAGATTCTAAAAGGAATCAAAGAAGCATTCTCAATAAATGCGACCCTACCAGAAACATTTGCAGGAATCCCTTTAGTTAATAATCAAAGGATAACTTTCTATACTTTTGCTGACAAGCGAAAAGATGGCGATATTCAGAATCTTTGGAATGTATTTATTTCTGCGATGAAATACGCAAAATCGCATTCACGAGAAGACAAAGATTCTCTCATTAAAGCTTATGATGAAGCCTTAAAACAAAATGGCATTAAATGGAATTTAACAATGGCTTTGTATTGGATTAATCCTAATGAATATATCAATCTTGATGCAAATAATCGCAAATTCATTGATAGGCTTGAAAAAATTTCAATTGATAGTTTTAAAAATACTTCAATTGACTTTACCGAAAATCTAAGCAAGCCTAATAGAGAACCACTAAGCGGGGAGCAGTATTTGAAAATCTGCGATTATTGGAATCAAGCCCTTAAAAAGGGCGATTATGTTTTCAAAACCTTTCCAGAACTCTCTCATGAAGCCTACAACAATAAAAACACACAAAATTCTAAAAACAAACAACAGCCCCAAGATACTCAAGCTATACGCTATGGCACTACAAACCCAAATAAAATTAAAACCTATTTAGAAGGCGACTTTTTAAAAGAAGTGTTTATGACAAAAAATGACTATGAAACCCTAGTTGGCTTACTTAAGCACAAGAAAAATATTATTTTACAAGGCGCTCCAGGGGTTGGCAAGACTTTTACAGCAAAGCGATTGGCTTACTCAATGATAGGAAAAAAAGATTCAGAGCGCATTATGATGATTCAATTTCACCAAAGTTATAGCTATGAAGATTTTATCATGGGATTCCGCCCTTCAAACAATGGGTTTGAGCTCAAAGAAGGTCCATTTTATAAATTTTGCAAAAAAGCTAGAGACGATTCTAATGATGAATATTTTTTTATCATTAATGAGATTAATCGCGGGAATCTAAGCAAGATTTTTGGCGAATTATTTATGCTTATTGAAAGTGATAAGCGCGGAGAAGAAATGCAGCTTATCTACTCTGATGAAAAGTTTTCTGTCCCAAAAAATCTTTATATCATAGGTATGATGAATACAGCTGATCGTAGCCTTGCAATGCTAGATTATGCTTTGCGTCGCCGTTTTGCATTTTTTGAATTATTCCCTGTATTTGACAAATATATTCAGAAAAAAGAAGTTACTAAAGATTCCAATCTTGAAAAAGTGATTAAAGTTATCCAAGAAATCAATGAATAAATAATAAAAGACCATACACTTGGCAGGGGATTTTGCATAGGGCATAGCTATTTTTGCACTTCAGATGATGAAATCATCGATGACAGCCAGCTAAAGGCTATTATAAATTATGAAATCATTCCCCTTTTGCAAGAATATTGGTTTGATAATCCAAACAATCTCGAAAAATCAGAAAATAAGCTTAAAAGTGTGGCGGGCATAAAGTGATTAAGATTCAAAATATCTATCATATGCTTGCATATGCCTTTCATGCCCTAAATGAAAGCGAATACAAAGAGTTTGGCACAGAAAAATTTGAAAATGCAGCAGACTTGCTTTCTGCTATTATCATCAAAGGAATCAAAACACAACTAAAGCGTGAATTAGGACGCACCTATCTTGACAAAACCGAATCATTAAGCTGTTTGCATGGCAAAATAGACATAACAGAATCCATCAAACAACAAACGCTTATCAAACACCAACTAATTTGCGCTTATGATGAATTATCTGTTGATTCTTATATGAATCGTATTCTTAAAACAACAATGAAACTTTTATTGCAATACGATATTGACAAATCAAGAAAAAAAGGGCTGCAAGAACTGCTACTTTATTTCGCAGAAATCAAAACCATTAAAATACACTCAATCAATTGGAGATTCGCATTCCACCGCAATAATCAAACCTATCAAATGCTTATGTCTATATGCCAACTCATCATCAAAGGGCTTTTGCAAAACACTTCTGATGGCTCATTAAAACTAATGGATTTTTTCAACGATCAACAAATGTGCCATCTGCATGAAAGGTTTATCCTTGGATATTACAAAAGGCATTTCTCGCAAATAAAGACTAATTCACTGCAAATCAAATGGGCTTTAGATGACAAGTTTGATACGATGCTCCCCACTATGCAAACAGATATTACACTTACTTATAATAATAAAATCCTTATCATTGATGCAAAATATTATAATCAAATCACTCAAACTAGATACAATTCAAATACATACCGTTCTCACAACTTGTATCAAATTTTCACCTATGTAAAAAATATGGCATCTAGCGACAAAGGCGAAAATAAAGAAGTCTCAGGTATGCTACTCTATGCCAAACCTGATGATGAAATCAATCATGATAGCACTTATATAATGAGTGGCAATAAAATTACTATCAAAACCTTGGATTTAAACTGCGATTTTAAAGAAATCGCCAAACAACTTGATTTAATCGCAAAAAATCTTATAGGAATCTAAGAATACAAAGCCTAAAAACAAAGTCAAAGTGATTTTTAGTAATTCTCATAATATTTTTATTACCTAATACAACCAAACACAATCCTATCTTGTTTGGCTATTTTATCTTGCATTCTTACTTATTTTGTATAGGCATTTGACTTTCTTGTTTCCAAACTTGCTTTTTATATCCCGCAAGTCAAAACGAGACACTCCATGATCTTAAAAAATAGGGAATTTAAATATTTTAGGGGGGATGTTTTTCTTAAAAAGAGTTAAAAAGCATAAGTCATAACCCAAATGAAAATGGATATAATATTTAGTTTGAAGTTTAAAAATTAGGATTTATTGCATAATGAAGCAGTTCTGAACATCATATATAAACCATTCATACCTAAACCTATTTTAGTATGTTGCTTTTTATCTTCTTCAGTTTTCATGTGTTTTCCTCTAACTTCAGAAAGCACCATTTGTAAAGCTTTTTTATGAAAAGGAGCTTCTATATTCGTATTTTCTTTCTCTAAAAGCCTAAGCATACAAATAATAGATATGGATATTACTAGAATTGCGAGCTCTTTTTGCTCGACATAGAGTGCATCGACTAAAAATACCCATACCAAGCTAAGATTTTATAAGGGCAAACATCCTCCACTATAATCTCATAAGCAATAGCATAGTCAATATAATGCTCCAAAATATCACTAATTATCTTTTCTTAAAATTCTTCACTAATAAAAATTTTTATATTCTTAGCTTGTTTTCCATAGCTTCTTACAAAAGTCTCTTTAAAAAAAGCAATTAAAAAGTGCATTTTATTAACATCAAAATGCACAAAAGGCTGGGAATCCTTAGACATTTTCATAATTCTTTACAAGAGAAATTACACGCTTACTAGCTTCTTCCGCTTCTTTTTGCATTGCTTCATCATCATTCAAACTATACAAAAACTAGCTACCTCTTTACTTCCTCCATTGTGTGGTCTCTCATTTTTATTTGTTGTAAAAATTACTTTTTAATTTTGTGTTTTTTTCTTTAATTTTTTTCAAAAATCTCTCTTATCCTATCGGCACTTATTATTATCCTTTACTTAATTGATTTGTTGCATTTAGATTTAGTAATTATACACAGCTTTTAAGCTTAACATACTTTCTAGCACATTCCAAACTTACTTTTTGGTGGCTAATCCTTGATGAATAAGTGATTTAATCTTACTTCAACTCTTCATCTCTAAGTAAAGTTTTATAGCCTAAAATATCAAAGAAGCCAACTCTTGCTTTATTTTATCAACTTTCTTTATATTGATTTTTCCTGCAATTCCCAAAATTAAATAAAAACATAAACAATGAATGCGAGAAATTTAAAGGAGCATTTTGGAATCTTTAGTCATTCCAAATAACATCAATTATTTCTAAAGACTCTTTGGTATGAATAATTTTTATTGTTAATATTATTCTCTTTATCTTATTAATACAAAAAGTGCTACAATTTGGTTTTTATTAAAGGAATTAATTATGGAAATTTTATCTTGGCAGGTTTTTTATGCCATCATGCTAACATTTTTTGCAGGTGCCTCAAGTGCAATTGGAGCTTTAATTGCTTTCTTTTCATATGCAAATAATACTCGATTTTTATCTTTTGGGCTGGGTTTTTCTGCGGGAGTTATGATTTATATTGCTTTTGTAGAGATTCTACCCTCTTCATTGCTAGATTTCAAAACCTATTCTAAAGATTTTGGCGAAATAATAGGTTTATTATGTTTTTTTGGAGGCTTATTAATCAGCCTACTTATCGATAAACTAATCCCAAAAGAACTTAATCCACACAATCCTAAAGATAATGATGAGTTATTAGAGTTAAAAATTTGCCCCATTCCTAGTGGCAAACAAAAACCAAGCTATCATCCTGGAATCTCACAAAGAGAAACTTTAAAACTTAAACACATGGGGATTTTAACAGCCATTGCCATTGGAATACATAATTTTCCAGAAGGCTTTGCAGTCTTTGCTTCAAGCTTAGATAATCTTTCATTTGGTATTATCATCGCACTTGCCATTGCCATTCACAACATTCCTGAAGGTATGGCGGTTTCCCTACCTATTTATCACGCCACAGGCAACAAAAAGAAAGCTTTCTATTACTCTGCTATTTCTGGACTTGCAGAACCCTTAGGAGCAATCATTGGCGCATTATTTCTATTACCTTTTATGGGAGACTTAACTTTAGCAATTACTTTTGCCTTTGTAGCTGGAATTATGGTATTTATCTCATTAGATGAATTACTTCCTGCTTCAAAAAACTATGGAGAAGCACACGATAGCTTATATGGATTAATTCTGGGAATGGTAGTCATAGCCTTTAGCCTATTAATTTTAAATCACTAACAAACCTCAAGGTTGGGGGCTAAAATAGCGCATCATTTCAATAGTTTCTTGATCTAATAAAGTGCCTCTATTAGTCAAATCTCTGATTATTTGTTCTCTAACTTCCTGTTTTAAGTTTTGCCCAAATTTTGCTTTTATGCTTTGACTTTCTACCTTTATTGCTCCAACAAATACACCCCTTTCTTGCCCTTTAAATTGACCCAAATCCATATCCAATGAATCATTATGAGATTCATACTTTTGCACTAACGACTTTAAAATGCACTTTTTTCTTTGATAATCCGTAATTGTTTCAAAAGTGCCACTTAGATAAACAGAAAAGAAAAATTGCGTAGGAATCATTGTGTTATTTAAAAAATAAGAAGGAATATAAGAATAAATTTTTGTAGCACTAAAGGAGACTTTTGGATTCTCCTTTAACAAATGATATTTTCTGCCACTTTTTGCTCCGTGAAAATAGATTTCACCTTCTTCATAGCAAAAACTAATAGGCACTCCATAAGGCTCACCATCAGGGATAACCATCACTCCAAACTCAATTTTTGCTAACATTGTCTGTAGCATTTGAGAATCAAAACACTCAAATTCACTGCGACGCATTAGCATTTACTTCTCACACAGGGAAAACGCGAATACTAGAATCAAGCCCTTCTTGCAAAACTGATTCAATGGCAAAAAGCGTTCCTGTCGCACCGCTAGCACAGCCACTGCACGCACCAAGATAGCGGATATAAACATCAGTATGTCCATCGCTAGAATTTTTAAGCTCGATGATCTCCATATTTCCGCCATCCATCATTAGCATTGGGCGAATTTTTTCATCAATTAAACTCTCAATGGCTTTAATTTTTTGAACCAAAGTCATATCAGCAAACTTCAAATCTCCCTTTGATTCTAAATCTGCTTTGTTTTTTAGCGCTTCTTCTTCCATTTCAGCGCGCACATCACGCAAAATATCTACAAGATAATATTCTCTCTCTTCGTGTCCTCCAGGTTTAATACAGCTTTTACAGAAAGCCCCTGCTTTAGTGTATTCTGTGATCTCTTCCACACTTTTTAAATCATTGAGTTTAATCACTTCTTTAATTGTTCCAAGGCTTACTCTAGCGCACTCACACACGATAATTTCATCTTCAAAATCTTCTGGATTCTTACCCAAATATAAAGCTGCTGCCTTTTTAATAACATCATAAGCCATAACAGAACAATGCATTTTTTGTCCCGGAACTGCTGGAGTATCAGGATCATCGCGCAAAGCCTTTTCAACATCAATGTTTGTAATCTTAACTGCCTCTTGCACCTTTTTGCCCAAGCAAAGCTCAACCATCATATCACTACTTGCAATAGCAGTCCCACAGCCAAAGCTTTTAAACTTAGCATCCACAATCACATCATTAGAATCCACAAGCCAATATAGCCTTACTGCATCACCACAAGCCTCTGCGCCATAATCTGCCACAATCAGCTTTAAGCCACGCTCATCAGCTTCTTTTTGCGTGATAACTCCCAAATGAGTTGGATTATCCATTCTCTCGCTAACTTTTTTACTATAAGCATCCCACAATGCTCCACCAAGTAATTCATTTTTTGCCATATTTAATCCTTTTTAATAGCTACTTGAAATCGCTCTTAGGCGTTCAATTGATTTTTTAAAAATAGTGATTGCATAGTCAATTTCTTCTTGCGTTGTAAAACGACTTAAAGAGATTCTTACTGCAGTATGCGCTAATTCCTTATCTGCACCAATGGCACTCATAACTGGATTTGCCTCCAAATCTTCACTCGCACAAGCACTTCCTGTTGAACAAGCAATACCATTTTTATTCAAATCCCAAAGCATTGCTTCCCCTTCAACTCCACGAATACTCACCAAAATCGTATTAGGCACACGCAACGCTCTATCTCCCACAACAAATACATCAGGAATTTCCAGTAGTGCATCTTCTAGTTTATCACGCAATCGTCTTACATTATTGCGTTCAAAATCCAAATACAAACAAGCTTGTCGCATTGCCTCTCCCATTGCAACAATATAAGGCACATTAAGCGTTCCACTGCGTCTTCCACCCATATGCTCACCACCATGGAAAAGTGGAGTTAATTTCACGCCTTTTTTAATATAAAGCCCACCAATTCCTTTAGGTCCGTGGAATTTATGCGCACTAAAGCTTAGAAAATCCACATTAGCCTTTTGCACATCAACAGGAATTTTGCCGATAGCCTGCACCGCATCAGTATGAAATAAAACACCCCTTTTTTTACAAATTGCACCAATTTCTTCAATAGGAAAAATGATTCCTGTTTCATTATTTGCCCACATAATGCTAACTAACGCTGTTTTATCTGTAATGGCTTCTTCTACTTGCTTAGCATCTAATGTCCCATTTTCGCCAATGGAGAGGTAAGTTACTTCCACTCCAAGACTTTCTAAAAATCTACAGGTTGCCAAAACCGCTGGATGCTCTACATCTGTAGTAATAATATGATTCTTTTCACCAAAGCGTAAAACATCAAAATACACACCTTTTAACACCCAGTTATTTGATTCTGTAGCACAAGAAGTGATGATAATATCATCTTCATCTCTTGCATTAATACCCTCATAGAGATGATTAAAGGCTTCCCTAATGACTTTGTGCGTTTCTGTTCCAAAAATGTGCAAGGAATTAGGATTACCATATTTTTCACAAAAATAAGAATCCATTAATTCCTTAGCTTTAGGGTCTAACATTGTTGTTGCATTATTATCCAAATAAACCCTTTTGTTAGCCTCACTCATTTTATTATCCTTTCAAATTATTCAAATAAATTTATAAAATCTTTCATTTTCTAAAAAATCAAAATGAATTTAGCTTTTACTCTAAAAAACCTTAAAGATAATTAAAATCTATAGCTTTATTTTCTTTAGAATCAACTACTTTCACAAAAGGTAAATTTTATCATTTGGTTAAAAATAAATTAATCACAAATACCACTTAAGCTTTGCAGATTCTAAGCCTTTAGTCAGACAAACTAGAATCCACAAATTTTATTCTAAAGAGAAAAAATTTCTAAAGCCCTTTTTAAATCTTCTTTAGTATCAATCCCAAAAGATTGACTACACACTTCCACCATTACAATTGTTTTTTTATTTTCTATGGCTCTTAACTGCTCTAATTTTTCAATTTCTTCTAGCGCCAACTTAGGTAGATTACAAAATTCTTGCAAACTCTTTCCGCTAAAAGCATAGATTCCTAAATGCCCAAAATACTGCCACTTATCATGCGAATCAAGAATATTTTCTCTATCATAAGGAATCCTAGCGCGCGAAAAATAAATCGCTTCTTTTTCTTGATTTATCACAACTTTAACTAAATTAGGATCTTCTGCCTCCTTTTTTGAAACCACTCGCATACAACTCCCCATAAAAGGGATTTCTCCTCTTGATTGAGCTTTAGATTCCATAAGACTTTTTAATTTTTGTATCACTTCTTTTTCAATAAAGGGCTCATCTCCTTGCAAATTAATGATAATTTCATCTTGTCCTAAGCCCAAAATTCTTGCACATTCTGCGATTCTATCTGTGCCACTCTCATGCTCTTTGCTTGTTAGAATAGACTTAAAGCCATATTGCTCACACACTTCTTTTACGCTAACATCATCACAAGCAATCACAACCTCATCCACTTCTTTTGCTATTTTTGCAACTCGAATCACCATAGGAATCCCACCAATGGGAGCAAGAATCTTATTAGGGAAGCGTGTAGATTTTAATCTAGCAGGAATAATAATCATAGTCTAAAAATCAAACAATTCACCCAAAAAACTTTCTCGTTTTTTGGGCTTATAGTTTTCTTTGTATCTTGTATCCTCATATTGCCTTCTTTCCTCATACCTCGGAGTTTGCATATTTTGGGTAGAACGCTCAATAATTTTATCTAATTCACCCCTATCAAGCCAAACTCCACGACATTTAGGGCAATAATCAATCTCAACACCACTTCTCTCACTCATCACTAAATCTACGCCACTACAAACTGGACACTGCATTTTTTACCTTTTTTTTGAAGAAATTATATAGAAATTAACTTAAATTTCTACAGATTAAATTAAAAAACTGCTCTCATTTTCGGTTTGTTACTCCAACTTCTAAAGCTTTATCTACAATCTCTTTGCGACTAGGATTAGCACTTTTAAAATACGATTCAATCTCTAAAAGCAATTTTGCATTGACTGCTCTATGCGTTGCAAGCAATAATACAAATTGCACATCAAAATCTAAAATTTCCTCCATATAAGCATTATAGTAAATCTTAGCCAAATTTACACACTTTTTTAAATCCTCCAAACTTTTATCTTTTTGCTTTAAAGCTTCTAAAATCTCTTGAGCTCTAGGAAAGTTTTTTGCCTCCTTAGCCACCTTAGGTTTTTTTAGCAAAAAGGCAGCCAACAACCCCAAAAATAAAATCCCTATCACCGCACTCATTAACACTAAAAACAAAAAATCTTGTTGCATTTTCAAATCTACTCCCCCTAATCTCTAGACTTCAATTATATTCTAACTTCACTTTAATTTTTGTAGAATTGTTAAACTTTGGTTATAATAGCAAAATAAAAAATGGAAGGAATTTATATGAATGCAAACGATTTTAAACAAAAAGTAAGTGAGATTCAAGCAAAAAGCAATTATAAAACGCCTCTTGGCTTTGGAATCTGCTATGCTGATGTCGGAGTAATGAGCAACAAAGTTTTACAAGCCACTTACCCTGTTTTAAACTGGCAAGAAAATTTTGGTAGTTATGCTATTTTTTGGGATTTGCGCGAAGAGTGTGAAATCTTAGAGGATTGTGAAAGCGAATTGGTTTTTGGTATCACAGAAGAGTTTGTTATCAAAGCCTTAGAAGCTTTCTCTCCTTATTTAGCAGAAACTCAAAGCAATCCCAACGCACATAAAAATGTAGCGGTAGTCTTAGAATTACAACGCGCTTTACAAGAAGATAGAATCTATACTGAAAATGGCGATTTTAGATACCGATTCTGCGCCATCTATGAAGATAAACAATGTAAAAGTGTTGAATCTGCTTATATGAAACTCCTTGCACTCTCTTTGGGCAAAGCACCTCTTAGAAGTTTATATCTAGATGGAATCTTTGGGCTTTTAAGCAATGTAGCGTGGAGTGGAAATGTGCCTTTTGAGCTAGATTGGCTAAGAGAAAATGAAATTGCTCTTAAAATGCGTGGAGAATTCCCTGCAATTGATTTTGTCGATAAATTCCCACGCTACTTAATGCAAGTTATTCCACAATATGACAATATCCGCCTTCTTGACACTGCAAAAACTCGATTTGGTGCGTATTTAGGAACCGGTGGTTATACACAAATGCCTGGAGCAAGCTATGTGAATTTCAATGCCGGTGCAATGGGCGCGTGCATGAATGAGGGCAGAATCTCATCTAGCGTAATTGTTGGGGAAGGTAGTGATGTTGGCGGTGGTGCAAGTATTTTAGGTGTGCTAAGTGGTGGTAACTCTGATCCTATTAGCATTGGGAAAAACTGCCTACTTGGCGTAAATAGCTCTACAGGTATTAGTTTAGGCGATGGGTGCATTGTAGATGGTGGAATTGCGATTTTAGCAGGAACAATTTTCCAAATTACTCCACAAGAAGCTCAAAAAATTAAAGAAATTAATCCAGACTTTGAAATCAAAGACAATGGGCTTTACAAAGGCAGGGAACTTTCAGGCAAAAACGGAATCCACTTCCGATGCGATTCTAAGAGTGGTGTTATGATTGCTTTCCGCTCTAACCGAAAAATAGAACTCAATTCAGCCCTACACTAAAGACTAGATTCTGCTTTATAGCAGAATCACTTTACTTTTCAGTCAAACTTGCGAATATTCCAAATCTCCCACAATTTCTATCCCTACGATAAGAAAAATATCGCCCACTGCAACAAGTGCAAAGCGGATCAATCTCATAATCACAAATACCAATTTCCTTAAATTGCTCTTTTAAAACTTCTATTAAATCTAAATATATTTTTCTTTCTTTAGCAATCTTGCCACTCTCTAGCGCTTGGCTTAAGGCTTCTATACCCACTTCATAGCAACATCCTCTAATTGATGGACCAATATAAACAAAAAGATCACTCAAACAACTTTGATATTCTCTCTGCAAAAGAGAAAATGCCTTAAAAACAATTCCTTTTTCTACACCAAGCCTACCTGCATGAAGCAATACTAAAACTCGCTTAGCCTTATCAAACACAACAATAGGATTACAATCTGCCACCATAATTAAGCCAACTAAGCCGATTTTATCCAAAACAATTCCATCTCCATCGCCAAGCAATCCGCCACTAGAAGCCTTTAAAATATTATCCCCATGCACTTGATTTAAAAAGCACAATTGCTCTATAGAATAACCACGACTTTGTAGCTCTATACTTTGATTTTGCTTAACTGCTTCTTTGGTTAAATTTCCAGCATGAAAAGCTATATTTCTCCCCTCTTTGCTTAACCAAAGCTCTAAACCCTTAGGAATTATCAACGATACTCCCTCCGCTCCATTCCACTCTATCATAAGCATCATAATTTTGCATAATTATACAAGCCCCCTTAGAAATATCCAACAAAGGATTAGGAGAAAGGTTGATTTGCATTTTAAGTTCTTCTTCTAAAAATTCCTTCATTCCCTCTATCAATGCCATACCCCCAGTAAGAATTGCTCCATCTTCTATCAAATCAGGTGCAATTTGAGGTGGAGACTTCTGAATTGTTTCTAAAATAGTGTTTTTGATTTTAAACATTCCTGTCAAAAGCACATGCTTTAACTCATCTAAATTCAATTCATAGGAAATAGGCATTCCATTAGATAAAGATTTAGCGCCAATATTAATAATAGGATTTTCACCAAAAACTCTGATTTGTCGCTTAATTTTTTCTGCCAATTCTTTACTAATGCCGATATTTTTGTTATACCTGCAATACTCTATTAAGGCGTAATCCACAAAATCTCCCGCTTCTTTTGTAAAAGCACTTGCTATCAAACCTCCAAGAGAAATAACACTTGCTTCAATCAAGCCCCCACCCGCATCAATCACCATTTTTGCTCTTGCTGTGCTAATATCTAATCCCGCCCCCACACTAGCACTAAAGGGATCTTCTATCAAAAAGGCTTCTTTGGCTCCTGCAAGTATTGTAGCTTCATACAAAGAATGGCGCTCTACTTGCGTGAGATTCCTTGGAATACTAATCCCAACGCGCGGTGCAAGCTTCGAAGTTTGACCAAGAGAAATCAAAGCGCTAATAAAAGTTTTTGTTGTTTCAAAATCACTGATGGCTCCATTTAAAAGCGGATTAATCACTTCAAAATTACTTGGTGCGCGCCCCATCATCTTTTTTGCCTGATCACCAATGCACACCACTCTCTTAGAATCGCCCATATCCTCTAAAGTAATACAAGTCGCTTCGCAAAATATAATATCTTCTGCATTATTTCTCACAATGGTATTTACTGTGCCCAAATCAATTGCAATATCATTTCTTTCTAATAAAGCCATAATTCTCCAACCCATAATATTTTACAAAATTATAACAAAACTACTTGCAAACTGCTATTTAAAACTCTATTTTCATCAACTTTTGCTATAATTTGCAAAATTCACCTATTGCAAGGAAATTAATGTCTTTTATTTTATTTTATGGTCTATTTTTAACACTCCCCAAAATGCTTCTAAGTATTATTGAGCTTAGATTTCTCAAAACCCAATATAACAAAAAACCTTATATTTTAGATTCGACTTCATTTAAAAAAGCCGCTAATTACTCTATTATCAAGGAAAAAATCTCCTTTTTAAATACCCTTGTAGATTTTTGTTTGCTATGGGTTTGGATTCTTTTTGGGTTGCAAATACTAGAATCTCTCTTACCCACAAACTCACTCCTAGGTAGCACACTCTTTGTTCTGTTATTTTTATTCATCCAAAGCCTTTTTTCTTTGCCATTTGATGCTTATAAGACTCTAGTAATTGATAAAAAGTTTGGCTTTGCCAAAGGCGGAATCAAACTTTTTCTTGCTGATACCATAAAATCTTTTTTGCTTTTATTGATATTAGGCGGTATTTTGATTTTTATTTTTACTTGGATTATTGCCAATATCCCTTCATGGGAGTTTTATGCTTTTATTATAGGCGCTCTTTTTATTATTGGAACTAACCTTTTATATCCCACTTTAATTGCGCCCTTATTTAACAAATTCACCCCCCTAGAAGATAAAGATTTAAGCAATGCCATTCAAAATCTTTTAACTAAAGTTGGCTTCCATTCTAACGGAGTTTTTGTTATGGATGCCTCACGCCGAGATGGTAGATTAAATGCTTATTTTGGTGGTATTGGCAAAACAAAGCGTGTGATTTTGTTTGACACACTCTTAGAAAAAATCCCAAAAGATTCTATTTTGGCAGTTTTAGGGCATGAATTAGGACATTTTAAACACAATGATATTTATAAAATGATGGTGCTTGTTTTGTCTTTCTTTTTTGTTTTATTGCTTTTAATTGCCAATTTGCCACAATCCCTATTTGCAGAAGCCAATATTGTGCAATCTCCACATAGCATTATTGTTTTTTTATTGCTTTTAAGTGCGCCAATTGGCTTTTATTTTACCCCCATTCTTGGTTATTTTAGTCGCAAAAATGAATACAATGCCGATCAGTTTGGTGCCAAACTCACTAGTAATGAAGCCTTAGCCAAAGCCCTTTTGCTACTTGTAAAAGAAAACAATTCATTCCCCCTTTCACACAAACTTTATATGCGCTTTTATTACACTCATCCACCGCTTATGGCGCGATTAATCGCTCTAAATTGCGAACATTTGGCATTTGAGAATCAAAAATGACACTCAAAGAAGCTATAGATTTTGGCGCTCATGCTTTAAAAAACAATCAAATCCAACGCCCTTATTTAGAATCTGAAATCCTACTCTCTCACATTCTAAACCAATCTAGAATCTATCTCCACAGCCATAGCACACAAAATCTCTCATCCTTTCACGAAATGCTTTTTATAGATCTTATCCAAAGGCGAAAAAATCTTGAACCCATTGAATATATTACTAATAAAGTTGGTTTTTATGGAGAAGAATTTTACATTGATAGAGGAGTTTTAATTCCCCGCCCTGAAACAGAAATTTTAGTAGATAAAGCAAAAGATATTATTGCGCAAAATAATTACAAAAATATCGCTGAAATTGGCATTGGAAGCGGAATTATAAGCATTATGTTAGCTCTTTTATTACCCGATTCAAACTTAAACTTTTATGCAAGTGATATTGCCCCAGAGGCGCTTTTTAACACTCATGTTAATCTTAAAAAATTCAAAGTTTCAAACATCAAACTTTATAAAAGTTCCTTTTTAGATTTTAACAAAGAAGAAAATATCTGTTTTGATTTATTAGTTTCTAACCCCCCTTATATCAAAAAAGGGGAGATTCTGCCAACTTCTCTTAGCTTTGAGCCGCAAAAGGCTCTATTTGGCGGAGAGAAGGGAGATGAAATACTTCATCAAATCATTAGATTGACTTATGAAAATGAGATTCCGCACTTAATTTGTGAAATGGGCTATAATCAAAGAGAAAGTATAGAAAGTCTTATGCAAAATATTCCGCATCAGAAGCTAGAATTTTACCAAGATCTTGCTAATTTAGAAAGAGGTTTTATTATTAAATTTTGACCAAACAAGCATGAAGCTTATTTGATTTCTTTAATAAAGGCATCCTTATTAAGTCTTTCTTTAACCAAGCCAAGTTGATTTTGCGCATCTAACTTTGTTTTAAAAGGACCAATTAATAAGCGATTAACCTCACCTGCCTTTTGCATATTATATTTAAAATTCAAATCTTTAATAGTCCCTAGCAACTCTTTATTAGGAGAAAACTTGCTAAAAGATCCCACTTGAATATAAAATCCTTTTGCAATTTCATTGCTACTTTGATTTGATTGTATTGCTACATTAGGAGCACTTGGAGTTGCCACATTATTATCCACCTTTTTCGCCTCAGGTTCAGATTTGCTTGGCGCAACCACTTCTTTTATAGGAGCAACTTCCTCTTTAGGCGGATTAGGTAAGCTTTGTTCTTTTTGCTGGGCTTTGATTTGATCAATGATTCTCTGGAATTGTTCATCAGAATTGCTTGAATTTTGAGATTGAATTGGAACTTGCCCAAAATCTGTATTAGTTTCTTTTTGTTCAACCTCTGGTAACTTTGCCTCTTCTAATGGCTTGTTAATTGCAGTATTTGTTGAAGTTGCCTGTTTGGTATCACCCTGTAATAAATACACTACCAAAATAATAATAGCAAATAAAACCACTCCAATTGCTACTAATAAAATTGTTTTTTTGCTCTTAGATTCTCTTACTTCTTCATCTTCGTTACCACTAATTAGCAAATCATCAAGCTCTAATTCCTCTTTTTTGTTCTCATCAATATTTTTCATTTTCTCTCCTTTACATATGTTTCGACCAAGATGCCCCACGCTCCTTATTATAAACCCGATAAGGAACTGCAAGGACATTGAAACTTCTAGGAATATCAAGCGAAGGAAACATTTTCCACTCTGTTGGCATTTTTTGCGCCAACTTCGCACTTAACATTTTTCCTAATTGACAAGCTTCTTGGAAAGTCGTATGTCCTTTATGAATATAGAGATGTAAATGCCCTGGTGTCTTTGTTTCATAAGCAGTGAAGTTAATAAACCCCTCTTCTCTTAAAAGCAATTGCGCTCTATGCCAAAATCTCTCCGCATTAAAACCATTATAATCAAATACAATATTTTCCACTTTTTCTTGAGCATTAATAAGAGAATGCGCCACCGTAATTTCTTTTTTAAAATGACTTTGTAGAATAGTTCTAGTAAGTGGCTCATCAACTCTTTTAAATTTATCATAAAAGATCCGACCATTATGGTGGATTTTTTGTCCAATTCCTGGCTCTTTAATCCAATAATGGGTGGTAATCATTTTGATAAGTTTCAAATCCATATCTGTTAGCATTTCCACCTCTTTTTAAAAGTTTTAAAATATTGCTTTGTTATACACAGGGAATTTTAACGCAAGCTCCTTTAATTCCTCTTTTATTTGTGCTTGCTTTTGTGTATTTTGTATTTCATCTAAAACATCAGCAATTCTATTAGCCACAATCTCAAATTCTGTCTCTTTAAATCCTCTTGCAGTTAATGCTGGAGAACCAATTCTCACACCACTAGTAACAAATGGACTACGAATCTCACCTGGAACTGTGTTTTTATTTACCGTAATCCCTGCATTGCCTAATGCTAAATCTGCATCTTTACCACTAAAGTCTTTATCAAGCAATGACAATAAAATCAAATGATTATCTGTTCCATTGCTCACGATTTTATAATTTCTCTTTTGCAACACACTAGCTAGAATCCTCGCATTAGCCTTGACTTGCTTTGCATATGTTTTCCATTCTGGCTTTAGATTCTCTCCAAATCCAACTGCCTTACCCGCAATGACATGCATCAAAGGACCACCTTGCATTCCAGGGAATACTGCCTTGTCAATTTTTTTAGCAAATTCTTCATTATTAGTTAGTATCATTCCTCCCCTAGGTCCGCGTAAAGTTTTGTGTGTTGTAGTCGTTACTATATCTGCATAAGGGAATGGGTTTGGATATTCTCCTGCTACTACAAGTCCTGCAACATGAGCAATATCCGCTAACAAAATCGCTCCAACGCTATCTGCAATTTCTCTAAAACGCTTGAAATCTAGCTCCCTTGAATACGCACTAAACCCACAAACAATCATATTAGGTTTTGTAATTTGAGCTATTTCTTGAACTTTATCATAGTTGATATACCCATCTAACTCCACCCCATAAAAAAAGCTTTGATACATTTGCCCTGTAATGCTCACCTTTGATCCATGTGTTAGATGCCCACCATGGCTTAAATCCATTCCCAAAATCTTATCATATGGCTTAAGCAATGCCGCATACACTGCGCCATTAGCTTGAGAACCAGCGTGTGGTTGCACATTTGCAAATTCACAACCAAAAAGTTTTTTAGCCCGATTAATTGCTAATTCTTCTATTTTATCTACAAATTCACAACCCCCGTAATAACGCTTATAAGGGTAACCTTCGGCATATTTATTAGTTAAAACACTCCCCATAGCCTCCATAACGCTAGGAAAGGTGAAATTTTCACTAGCAATCATTTCTAAATGTGTATTTTGGCGATTTAATTCTTCTTGTATAAAACCAAAAACCTCTTGATCTGAACTTTCCAAAAAATAACTCATTTTAATCCTTTTTTTGTGGTTTAAGTGCGGGAAATAAAATCACATCTTTGATAATGTTATGACCTGTTAATAACATTACAAGCCTATCTATACCAATCCCTTCTCCAGCCGTTGGAGGCATACCATAAGAAAGTGCTGTAATATAATCCTCATCCATATATTGCGCTTCTTCATCTCCTGCTTCTTTTGCAGCTACTTGAGCCTTAAAGCGTTCATATTGATCTAATGGATCATTTAATTCACTAAATCCATTGGCAATCTCGCTTCCACCGATAAACAATTCAAATCTATCAGCAATTTCTGGATTATAATCATTACGCCTTGCAAGTGGGCTAATAGCAATAGGAAAATCTGTAATAAAAGTTGGATTAATTAATTTATCTTCCACAAAAGCGTCAAAAGCTTCACTTTGCAATTTGCCCAATTCCATTTTTGATTCTATTTTTATATTATGGCTAATTAAATACTCATATAATTTATCCTCATTGGTCGCAACTTCTCTAGGAACTCCACCAATCTCCACTAAAGAATCCAAATAAGTAATCTCTCTAAACTCACTAAAATCAATCTCTTTTTCATTAAACTGCAAAGTTTTAGAAAGATTCAAGGCTTCAAAAAGATAATTAAAAAGTGCCTTAGTTAATTGAATTAAATCTTTATAATCCTTATAAGCCCAATAAAACTCAATCATCGTAAATTCCGGATTATGTGAGTGGTCCATTCCCTCATTTCTAAAATTACGATTAATTTCAAAGACAGCTTCAAATCCGCCCACAACAAGTCTTTTTAAATAAAGCTCAGGAGCGAT
Organism: Helicobacter colisuis; assembly: GCF_023646285.1. Classification (NCBI taxonomy): domain Bacteria; kingdom Pseudomonadati; phylum Campylobacterota; class Epsilonproteobacteria; order Campylobacterales; family Helicobacteraceae; genus Helicobacter; species Helicobacter colisuis. Next base: position 322,765 of record NZ_JAMOKX010000001.1, read on the forward strand.
TCTTAAATAACGCTCCACATTTAAAGCATTATGAAAAGTAACAAAAGGTTTGGCATTTGCACCACCAGGAATTGGGTGCATCATTGGCGTTTCCACTTCTAAAAAGCCATTTTCTTCAAAAAACTTCCGCACACAAGAAACGATTTTAGAGCGCAAAACAAAAGTATCTCGCACTTCCTTATTCATAATCAAATCCAAATATCTTTGGCGATAGCGCATTTCAATATCTACTAATCCGTGATATTTCTCTGGTAAAGGACTAATGGCTTTAGTAAGAATTTGAAACTCTAGGGCATGTAGGCTTAATTCTCCTGTTTTTGTTACAAAAGGAAAGCCCTTTGCCATAATAATATCGCCTACCTCAATGTATTTTTTAAAAATATCAAATCTCTCACCCAATTCATTTTTAGAAAGATAAATCTGTAAAATCCCACTATTATCTTCAATTTTAATAAAAGCCGCTTTTCCCATAAGGCGAATAAATTTAATTCTACCAGCGACTTGTGCATTTTTATTTATATCTTTTTTTTCTTCACTTTCTAGAGTTTTAAGTGCATCAAAAGCTTCCAAAAAATCCTTGCAATCCATCTCCTTTAGCACCCCATTGCCATAAGGATTGATTCCTATCTCCCTTAGGGAATTGGCTTTTTGAATTCGACCTTGAACATAAATATCATCTTCAAACAACTGAACTCCTTTAATCTTTTGCTTAATCTTATTAATTTTAGTTAGATTCCTCCATCCTTTTGTAGTTACTAATTTTTTTCTTCTATTTTTTCTTTAGCTTCCTTAACCTCCCCTTGTGGTAAATCAAGCTTAATAATTACCGCTCCAGAATCAAGTAATAATGGGTATAAAAAGCTATTGTCTGTGTATTTTTGCATAAATCTCTTTGCTACTTGAACATTAGAAATTGCATAAAAAATGATTGAAAAAATCATAAAAGTTTTAAAAGCCCCAAAACAAAAGCCCAAAATACGATTCATAGAATTTAAAGCACTAATTCTTGTAACTTTTTGCAAAAGTTCTGCAATCACCAAAGATAAAATCCATACCAATGCAAGCAAGACTAAAAAACCAATCAATGAAATAGCCGATGGATTTTCAAAAGTGTAAATATGTTGGCTTATCCAACCCCCCGCTTCTGTTGCATAAACTGAAGCGATAAAAACACCACCCACAATTCCAATTAATCCAAAAACCTCACGGATAAAACCATTTACAATACCCTTAAGTCCAACCAATACAATAAGCAAACCAACAACCAAATCAAAATAACTAAAACTATTCAAAACAAAAAACCTTTTAGAAAATACATAATTAACTTTATTATTTTACACAAAACTAACCTAAAAAAAGATATGATAAGAAAAAATCTTTAAAAAATCATTACAAAAAGGAAAATAAATGGCAAGCAAGGAACATAGTTTTGATCTCTCAGCAAAAGTTGATATTCAAGAATTTAAAAACGCCCTAGAACAAGCAAAAAAAGAAATTGCAAACCGCTTTGATTTTAAAGATGATAAAGTTAAAGATTTAGATTTTAATGAAAAAGAAAAATCTCTCACTATTCTTGCCACAAGCGAAAATAAAGCAAAGACTATTAAGGATATTTTTGATTCCAAACTCATCAAACGTAATCTTTCTTTAAAAGTTTTAAAAGAAGTCTCCAAAGACAATGCAAGTGGAGGAAATCTCAAAATAACTTACAAACTTAATGATGCCTTAGATGATAAAAATATAAAAACCATTAACGCAGAAATTAAGAATCAAAAATTCAAAGTCCAAACGCAGATTCAAGGGAATGAGATTCGCATTAAATCCAAAGACATTGACGAGCTTCAAAAAGTTATCGCCCATCTCAAAAAAATGGAATTAGAAATTTCTTTAAGTTTTGGAAACTTCACTTGATAGGGATATTTTCATCTAGCAAAACAAAATTCACCCAAATTACACTGGGGATTCTTGCGGCTCTTTTTTTAAGTGTTTTTATTTATGAAGAGCATTTTTTTAACACTTGGAGACACCCTCTTTTCTCTAGCTTTTTTGCAATTCTTGGATTTTTTATGCTACTGCAACTCTCGCGTTTAAGTGCTTTTGTTTGTGGTAGTAGCATTGGAATTTTATGGTTTTATTGGATTGGCTTAAGCTTTCGTTTTTATGATTTAACCTACCTTATTCCATTAGTTTGGATTTTTGTAGCATTGATTTTTGGAATCTTTTTTTTAGCTTTGTGTTATTTTAAAACCCCAATTTACAGAATCTCTGTCCTACTTTGTGCAAGCTTTATTCATCCTTTTGGTTTTAATTGGTTTATCCCTGAATTAACACTCACTCAAAGCTACTTTTTTCCTTCAAAAAGCATTCTTGCACTTTTATTAATATTACTTGTTATTTTTAGCTTTCTTGTTCAAAAGCAATTCTACAAAATAAGCTTTTTATGGCTTATTTTGGGTCTATTTAGCATTGGGATATTTAGCCAAACCCTCTACCCAACTCCCAAAGAATCGCCCCTTAAAATCAAAACAATCTCTACAAATATTCCCCAAAATTTACGCTGGGATTCTAGCAATTTAAAACAAATTATTGATGAAAATTTTAGCCTTATTCAACAAGCCAAACAAGAAAAATATGACTTAGTAATTTTACCTGAAACCGCTTTCCCTATCGCTCTAAATGCCGAAGATTCTCTGCTTAAAATATTGCAAGATTTAAGTCAAGATTTAACGATTTTAGTGGGTGCTATCCATAAGCAAGGCAATTCTTATTACAATAGTGCTTATCTTTTTAATCAAGGAGAAATGCAAATTTTTGATAAAATTATCTTGGTTCCTTTTGGCGAAAAAATCCCCCTCCCCCAATTCTTTGTAGATTTAATCAATCAAATCTTTTTTAAAGGTGGAATGGATTTTACAATCAATTCTAATCAAAAACCAAACTCAACAATTCTCCAAAATCAACACTTTCAAATTGCAATTTGCTATGAAGCTACAAGACAAGAATTTTATCAAGATTCTCCAAGTTTTTTGATTGCTATTAGCAACAATGCTTGGTTTAAGCCTAGTATAGAACCAACCCTACAAAAACTTTTAATGCGATATTTTTCACTCAACTATGGCACAACCATTTATCACTCAAGCAACGGCTCACAAGACTTTATTCTCTCTCCTTAAGCTCTTTTGCGTATTTTTTCTTAATTTGATAAACTTTATACCAGAGCCACAGATACCCTCCTTTATACCATCTCTTAGGGGCTTTCAGTACCGCTTCGCCTAATTTTATCAATAACAGATAATAGCTGATACTTCCGGCAATTCCACCACAATACTCCTCAATGGCTTCCTTGATAAATACTACATCAGGAATTAAAAAATTAAAATTATATTCTTTTTCTATTTTTATATCTTCTTTTAAAAAGCTTTCATATTCTAATTTTTCGCAAGATACTACAAAAAAATCTACCAAATTGCAATAATCCAATATCTTTTTAGGTTTAGTATTTAACCATTCACTCCCCTCTGTCATTTGAGTATTTTTATTTGCTAAAGAAATGGTAACTTGACTATCAATTAAAATAGGATTAATGGTGTGAAAGATTCTGCCATTAGGGCTACCCTTGATAATGCAAGAATCTTTAGTTTTAATACGCATTTTTGAAGCAATGAAATCTCCACCAATATCTGTTTTTTCATTATTCCAAGTATGAATCCCCACTAAAAAAGTATTATAATATTGCTCTTTAAATTTTAATTCAATATCTTTATCTATTTTAAAAGCTTTTTCACAAAATACAGAATTTTTTATCTCATTAACTTCTAATTCTTCCCCACCTTCCATATCTTTTGGAGAAAGAATAGTAAAATACATTTTTTGTGTTTCTGTAATGTTGGTATTTTTTTGTCCTTTAAGCAAATCTAAATAACTTGCAATATTTTGTCCCAATGTTTTCATTATTGGGTTAATTTGATGCAATTTATCTCCCTGCATATAAAAGTCCATCACATTCTTTTCTTCATAAAAACCATGCATATCTATCACATTAAACCCATGTTTTTTAGCCCAATATCTATGAGCATTATTAATTGTTTCTATATCAGAATAACTTTTATCATAAAGAGGTAAAATTAAAACAAGTACTTTCTTATTCAACTTAGACAATTCATTATAAAGATAGGCTATACTTGCAATAACCACTTCTAGCTTTAGCTTAGCATATGCATTAAGATTTCCAATATCGTTAATGTTGCTTTCTGTAATGATAGTATCCGCCTCCATAATAGCTTTTTGATTGCGTGGCAATTTTAATTCATATAAATTTTGCAAACTCCCTGAAGCACCTAAAGCCAAATTAGTCAAATGGACATTATCTTGCTCCAATCCACTTTTTATGCCATTTTTCATCATAGAATTACTGCCACCCAATAAAACAACATTATATTTTGACATTTTATCTCTCACAATTATCTTGTTGAAAAATCCGCTTACTAGGCCACTCCAATGCACTCAATACCGCACTTTTAGAATCATCTCCCACATATACACAGCCTGTATCAATTGCTGCAAAATTCTCCATTATCATTGGCACTTTTCGCACATCATGCCCAAAGACATTAAAAACCCCATAATTTTTCTTTGATTCTTTTTCCCAATTATGAGATTTTAGCCGACTCCAAGTCACCATTTCTGCTTTCTTTTCTTTTTCTTTGTAGTAAGGCAATCCAAAACCATGGGTTACAAAAAGTCTTTGTCCTTTTTCGTCACAAAGCGGAATCTCTAAAAATCGTGGCAACTTTAAAAACCACTCCAAATGCTCGTGAATCTTCTCAAATCCACCATTTCTTTGGTAACTCTCCATTGCTTCATAGCCACCATTATTAATCCAAATTTTATTATAACTTTTTGAAGGAATAGCATGATAATATTCTAACATTAACTCTTCGTGATTCCCAAGCACACAGGCATAATTATATTTCATCACCAAATCCACAACTTCACAGGATTTTGCTCCTCTATCTATCAAATCTCCCGTGAAAATAATCTGCGAATCCCATTTTTGTGGTAATTTTTCAATCAAAGCACACAAAGTATCCAAACATCCATGCACATCACCAATAACATAAATCGACTTAGAATAATCCAAGGCTTAAATTCCCATCCATCGCAAAACAAAAAAGCTTACCGCACCTAGCAATGCAGAGAGTGGAACGGTAATTAACCAAGCTGCAATGATTTTATTAATTGCTGAACGCTTAACAAGCTCTTCTTGATAGACTTTTTTGAGTTGTTTTTGCTCTTTTTTCTTGATTTCTGGAATCCCTTCTTTGCGTTTTGCTTTTTTTCTATCAATGCTTTTTAAAATAGCTGCCTTTTTCTTAATGGAAGCCCTTCTAAAACGCTCCAAGAATCTCCGAATTTGCTCACTATCATTACCCTTATAAGATTCTAGTATTTTTAGCTCCATTTGCTTATACCGCTTCTTTAAATACTCGCGCAAAAACCCTACACCAAAGACCGCACCAACAGCAATATGCGTAGAACTAACCGGCATTCCAAGCTCACTTGCTATAAGCACAGTCAGAGCTGCACTCATAGAAATACAAAAGGCACGAATCTGATCAAGCTCAGTAATCTCACTTCCAACCATTCTAATTAATTTAGGACCAAATAATGCCAAACCAATAGAAATTCCAAGCCCACCCAAAAACATAATCCAAAATGGAATACTCGTTTGACTGCCCAAACTAAAACCTTCTTTTAACGCATCATAAATAGCTACCAAAGGTCCAATAGCATTTGCCACATCATTTGCTCCATGTGCAAAACTCAAAAGTGCTGCAGAAAAAATCAAAGGAATGGTAAAGAGTTTGTTGATTTCCTCTTTTTTGTTTTCCATACTCTCCACAGCATTAGCAATCATCACCCTAACTATCAAAAACACCACCACAGCAAGAACTATACTAACTATCAGTGCGCTTGCAAAATCTACTGCAATTACATTCTTTAAACCCTTATTAATGAGATATAAAGTAAAAGCCCAAGTCATAAAAGCAATTAAATAAGGGACAACCCTCTTAGCTGCTTGCTTTTTATCTTGTTTATAAGTAATGGTATTTTTAATAAAAAATAGCAATAAAGCAGCAATAATCCCACCACTCACGGGAGAAATTATCCAACTAGCAGCAATATTCCCAAGCTCCATCCAATTAGCTACACCAAAGCCACCCGCTGCAATTCCTGCCCCTAAGATTCCACCCACAATAGAATGTGTTGTTGAAACTGGCGCACCAATTGCAGTAGCAAAATGTAGCCAAATTGCACCAGAGAGCAAGGCTGCTAACATTAAAGTTGCAAAATTCCGTGAATCACCAATCGCATCCATAGAAATAATTCCAGAACGCACCGTATCTACAACTTCACCTCCAGCAATCAAAGCTCCTGAAATTTCACAAATTGCTGCAATTGTAATTGCTCCAAACATGCTTAAAGCCTTAGAACCAACTGCAGGACCAACATTATTAGCAACATCATTAGCACCAATATTAAGCGCCATATATCCACCAACAATTGCAGCAAATCCCAAAAATAACGAGTTTGTAATGTTATCATCATTCCACATCACTAAGACTATAATTAACAATACAAACAAAGTAATAACTCCAATTCTTTGCATATCTTCAACATTTAAATGCAAAGCCCTTTCATACCGTAAAAAATCTTTAATACTCACAATTCCTCCGAATAAATATGCATAAAAACATGATGATTCTACAAAAAATTACTATAAAAATTACTTTAATTTTTAAAATACCTTTAAAGAGAATCAAGAGAAAATCAAATAAATTATTTTTTTAGAAAAAATTAACTTGGAACAAACTTTGCTTATTTCTCAATAAAGAAACCAAAAACAAAGGATAAGCTATGAAAACCACGCACTTTTTAAAAACTGCTTTCCCAAGTCTTGCTTTTATCTATGGACTGCTACTAAATGGTTGTGCCACCACAGAACCGCAAATCTCCTTTAAACCACCTGCTTATGTTGAAGAATTACCACCCAAAGAGGAAGAGGATAATTTCGGAAATCCAGGTAGTATTTTTGGACAGGGAGATAACTTACTTTTTTCTGATAGACGTGCAATGCAGCTAAATGATCTTGTAACTGTTATCATCAATCAAACCGCCCAAGCAAGCTCAAGTGCCAATAAGAATCTGAATGAAAATTCAAGTGGAACTTTTGGCGCTCCAAGCCTTTCTTATGCGGGATCTAGCTCAAGCATCGGAAGCATTGTTAATGGAATCAACAATGCCACAGGTTTTGGAATTAACCTTGGGAACAACACTTCTACTTATGCAGGAACAGGAACTCAAAACCGCCAAGAAACCTTTACCACAACTATTGCAGCAAGGATTATTAAAGTTTTACAAAATGGTAATTATTTTATTGAAGGTAGTCGCGAAGTGCTAATTAATGGCGAAAAACAAATTATCCATTTAAGTGGTGTTGTGCGCCCAACAGACATTGCAAGAAACAATACCATTGAATCTCAATATATCGCTGATGCAAAGATTATGTATGACACCCAAGGCGAGCTTAAGAAGAGCACAGAAAAAGGCTGGGGAACAAAACTTATTGAAAGTGTTTGGCCTTTTTAATTCTTTTCCTAAATTTTTTAGGAAAAGTTTAACTCCAAAGCTTCATATCTAAAAAATAAACTTTAAAATCCCTATTTAAAGCAAAAGAAACTAAGATTTTTTTAGCTTAAGCTATGATAAAATACGACAATTTTTAATAAAGGACTTGCGTGCAACAACAATACTTCACAGGGACAAGGGGAGGGAATTGCCCTTCTGTAACCTTTCAAGATGCTCTCTTAAACCCTAATGCTCCTTATGGCGGATTATACACTTTAAAAAACTTACCCACTTTTTCTAAGGAACAAATTCAATCTTTTACAAATTTAAATTATGCTTCTCTTACAAAAAATATTTTTAAAGCATTGGGATTAGGCATCAAAGATTCAATCCTTGAAAACGCCTTAAAGCTTTATGAAAATTTTGATAACCCAGAGATTCCTGCTCCACTTGAAAAAATCAATGAAACTCTCTATATTCAAAAGCTCTATTGTGGTCCAACAAGAGCTTTTAAGGATATGGCATTGCAGCCTTTTGGCTCAATTTTTAGTGATTTTATTAGCAATTCTTCCAAAGAATATCTTATTTTAACAGCGACAAGTGGAGACACCGGTCCTGCTACTCTTCAAAGTTTTGCAAATAAGCCAAACATCAAAGTCGTTTGCATTTATCCAAAAGGTGGCACAAGCGATGTCCAACGCCTACAAATGACAACCCTAGAAGCCAAAAATCTTAAAGTAATTGGAATTAATGGAAATTTTGATGATGCGCAAAATATGCTAAAAACTCTCTTAAAAGATGAAAATTTCAAAGCCACTTTAGAGCAAAAAAACATTTCTCTAAGTGCTGCAAATTCTGTCAATTTTGGGAGAATCGCATTTCAGATTCTTTATCATATTTATTCTAGTTTGCAAGTTTATAAACTAACCAAAAAACCTATTAATATCATTGTCCCTAGCGGGAATTTTGGAAATGCGCTTGGTGCATTTTATGCAAAAATAATGGGCTTCCCTATCCAAAAAATTTGGATTGCCTCAAATTCTAATAATATCCTTACAGAATTTATCCAAACAGGAACTTATGATATTTCTCACAAATCTTTGCAAAAAACCTATTCTCCTGCAATGGATATTCTAAAAAGTTCCAATATTGAACGAGTGTTATTTGCGCTCTTTGGGGAAAATCGCACAAGAGAGCTAATGGAAAATCTTGAAAAAAATAAAAAATATTCTCTTGAAAAATCCGAACTTCAAATGATTAAGCAATATTTTGAAGCTACTTTTTGTGATGATTCTTATTGCCTTGAAACGCTTAAAAAATACGCTACTATGGGGATTATTATTGATCCACACACTGCTTGTGGTATTAAGGCTTACGAACAAATCCAAAGCCTTGATTCTAGTATTCCTTGCATACTTTGCTCCACTGCAGAATGGACTAAATTCGCACCAACTCTCACAAAGGCCTTAGAAATGGGAGATTTAAGCGATGAAGAAGCGTTACATGCTCTTGCAAAAAAATTCTCCATTACCATTCCAGAACAAATTTTGGAACTCTTTGCTAAAAATGAAATTCACACACAAGTTGTAGATAAAGACTTACTCCCACAGACTATTTTACAATGGCTATAAGAAGGATTAATATGCTATATTTTTCAGAACTTTTATTAAAACTCCAGCAATTTTGGCAAGAACAAGGTTGCTTAATCATTCAACCCTATGATATTCCAGCAGGTGCTGGGACTTTTCACCCCGCAACTTTACTTAGAAGTCTTGATTCTAAGCCTTGGAGTGTTGCTTATGTTGCCCCCTCTCGTCGCCCAACAGATGGGCGTTATGGAGAGAATCCTAATCGCTTGGGCAGTTATTATCAATTTCAAGTTTTAATCAAGCCAAATCCCGATAATATCCAAGAACTCTATCTTAAAAGCCTTGAATTCTTAGGGCTTAATCTCAAAGATCACGATGTGCGTTTTATTGAAGACAATTGGGAATCACCAACACTCGGTGCTTGGGGGCTTGGCTGGGAAGTATGGCTTGATGGAATGGAAGTTACACAATTTACCTATTTCCAACAAGTTGGAGGAATCCCTTGCGAACCTGTAGCAGTAGAAATTACTTATGGGACAGAGCGCCTTGCAATGTATTTACAAGGCGTTGAAAATATTTTTGATATTGCTTGGAATGAACATTATACTTATGCAGATGTTCATTTAGGAGGGGAATATGAATTCTCAAAATATAATTTTGAAGTAGCTGATACCAAAATGCTTTTTGAATTTTTTGCCAAAATGCAAGAAGAAGGTAGAAAAGCTCTAGAAGCAGGACTTCCTTTACCTGCTTATGATTGTGCTATGTTGGCTAGCCATCTTTTTAATGTCCTTGATGCTAGAAAAGCTATTTCAGCTACTGAACGCCAAAACTATATCTTAAAAATTCGCGATCTCTCAAAAGCTTGTGCAATACTTTACAAAGAGCAAGAACCAATGCGTATGGAGCGATTAGAAAATGCCAAAAAAACAAAAAAATAACATTTCTCATCTTCTAGATATTTTAGATTCACTAAGCCCTTTTTCTTTGCAAGAATCCTGGGATAATTCAGGATTGATTCTAGGAAGCAAAGATGGAAACTTTAAACAAATTTATGTTGCACTAGAAGTTACTCAAGAGCTTTTAGAACAAATAAAAGCAGATTCATTACTTATCACACATCATCCCTTAATTTTCTCTCCACTAAAGCAGCTTATTAGCGAATCTTATCCTTCCTCTTTGCTTTGCTTGGCTATTCAAAAAAATATTCAACTCATTGCAATGCATACTAATTTTGACAAAACACATTTTGGTAAATATATCACAAAAGAAATTCTAGGAATCAAAAATTTTTCACAAGAGGAATTTTTAGTGCAATTTCAATGGGATAGCGATTTTCATTCACTCTGTGCCTTAATCAAAGAAAAATTCAAACTCCAAACCTTAAAAATTACCCAAACCACAAACCCACAATGCAAGAATATTGCACTTATTACAGGAAGCGGGGGAAGTTTTATAAGCAAACTAAATCACATTGATTGCTTTATTACAGGAGATATTAAATACCACGAAGCCATGGAGGGAATGCAAAAAAATATCCACCTTATTGATTGTGGTCATTATGAATTAGAACGCTATTTTGGGGAAATTCTTTCATCACTTTTGACAAATCTCGGCTATAAAGCTATAATTTTAGACTCAAAAAATCCTTTTAGCTACATTTAAAGGTCATTTTAAAATCGGAGTAATTTATGAATAAACACCTAACTCAGCTCATAGAAATTGCAAATCTTGATAAAGAAATCGATTCTTTTGAGCCACGAATCAAAGAAGCCAACAAGGAATTAAATCAGCTTTTATCTGAACAAAATACGCTACAAACTCAAGTAGATGAGATAAAAAATACCGCAAAAGACATTTCTCTCTCTATTCAAAAAAATGAGAATCACCTAGAAGATCTCTCTTTGAAGCTTGAAGAAATTGCCAAGAAAACCAAAATCATAAAAACCGAAAAAGAAAGCAAAGCCTTAAGTCTTGAAGAAGAGCTTGCAAAAGAGCAAATCACTTTTGCTAATGAGGAAATCGCGCGTCTAAACACTCTTTTGGAAACTAAAAATAGCAATATCAAAGAATTGCAAGACAAGATTAGCGCACTTCAAGAATCCCAAAAAGAAATTGAAAAAAAAGTTGAAACAGAAATTCAAAAAATCAAAAAAGAGCAACAAGAAGTTTTTAACAAAAAAGAAACCCTAATTAAAATTATGGATCAAAAAATTATTTCTTTTTATGAAAAAATCCGTAAATGGGCAAAAAATACAAGCGTAGTGCCTATTACTAGACAAGCTTGTGGGGGCTGTTTTATTCGCATTAATGATAAAATTTACTCTGATGTTATCCGCTCTGATGATATTATCACTTGCCCACATTGTGGAAGAATCCTTTACAATCAAGAAGAAAATGCTTAAATCTTATGGGCTTGTTTGTAAGTTTTTACTATCTACTCCTTTGTGTGGCGCATATTTGCGCCTTGCCTCTTTTATTTATTTTAAGTTTTAAATCTAAATACACTACTTCTATTAAAAGGCGATTTTTTCTTCCGCAATTTATTGAGAGTAAAATGCAAATCCATTGGCTTCATGCTTGTTCATATGGCGAAGTTAAATCTCTGCAAGGTATCATCACAAACCTAAGCCCACTTTTAAAACCCAACGAACAGATTCTTTTAACCACCACCACACAAACAGGCTACAACTTAGCTAAACAGCTTTTTCCAAATGTATTTGTTTGCTTTTTACCTTTTGAAACTTTTATCCCCTTTTGGATTAAGAATCTCAAAATCAAAAGTCTCACTTTAATAGAAGCTGAACTTTGGCTTATGCCACTTTTTTATGCCAAAAACAAAAATGCTTCCACTCTTTTAATTAATGCTCGAATCTCATCAAATTCATACAATAGATATCATAGGCTAACTTTTTTTTATAGCAGACTTTTTACTCTTATTGATAATATTTTTTGTCAAGAAAAAAAAGACAAGCATTACCTACAAACCCTAGGAGCAAGAAATATCAAGGTGTTTGGCAATCTCAAACTTGCAGAAATTCCACAAATCACACAACACTACCAAAAACCAAGCCAAGAGCTATGGCTGATTGCTAGCACGCACGAAAAAAACTCCAAGCAAGAGGAAATTCTCATTCTCAAAGAGATTTTGAAGATTCTCCCAAAAGATTCACCCAACAACCCTAGAATCCTATTTGCTCCTCGTCATCCAGAGCGCTTCACGCAACTAATAAAAACACTCAACGCCCTTCTTAAACAAAATCATCGCCCAAGCCTAAGTGTTGCTTCCCAAAATGGAATCCAAGTTAGCATTAATGCACCCTTTGGATTTATTGACACTTTAGGAGAGTTAAACAATCTCTACCCTATTGCCTCACTAGTGGTTTTAGGTGGGAGCTTTTTGCCAAATATTGGAGGACACAATCCAATAGAACCAGCATTTTTTAGAACCAAACTCATTAGCGGTCCCTATATTTATAATCAAAAAAGTCTTTTTAAATCACTCCAAAATTACACTTTAACCGATTTAGAAAATCTTCATAAAATACTGACTAAATCCGATTTACTTCTCCCATGCAAAATCACAAAAAAACTAGATATATCCAAAATCATTAATACTATAAGGAATGAAAAATGAAACCAAAACAAACTAAGAATTCAGCCCAAAAGAATCAATCCATTCCTGCAAAGATTCCAAGCAATGCACAAAAGGCTTACAAGCTTTTAAGCGCGCAAGAGGGAATCTCTCATAATGAAGCAAAAAATCTTATTGATAGGGGGCTAGTTACCATTCAAGGAAAGAAACTCAAAATTGCTCGTGCTTTGCTTAGCCCAAATACGCATTTTAAAGTTCAACAACTTCCGCCTATTAAAATAATTTTTCAAGACCAAAATATTCTTGCCCTCTCCAAACCAGCTTTTTTAACTTCAGAAGAAATTGCTAAACTCTATCCACAATGGGCATTACTTCATCGACTAGACAAAGAGACAAGCGGGATTTTGTTGTTTATCAAAGAAAATAGCCCCTTTCATCTTAAAGCAAAGGAAGAATTCAAAAAGGAACAAGTCTTTAAACAATATGTCGCTATTGTAGAGGGTATCATTGAAGAAGAACAAGAAATTACTGAGCCCCTTATTATTCAAAAAGGGCATTTTGCTAAAGTCATCGTGGCAAAGAAAAATGGAATCAAAGCTTACACAAAAATCACTCCCATAGAAATTGAGGGCAAAAAAACCAAGCTAGAGATTTTAATCAAAACAGGGAGAACCCACCAAATAAGAGCACACTTAGCTCATATTAAACACCCCATTATCGGCGATACCTTTTATGGAGGAAAACCCGCTAATCGAATCTTGCTACATGCACAAAAAATTGCATTGCTAGATTATAGCTTTGAAGATTCTCCACCAAAAGAGTTTCTTTTGGGATAAAATAAAAGAATTTTAAGTAACATTTTGATATATTCCAGCGCTTATTTTTATATTGGAGCTTATACGAATGAATGAAGCAAAATCAATTTGGATGGATGGCAAACTCGTGCCATGGAAAGATGCAAAAATCCATGTTTTAACTCACACTTTACACTATGGGAATGCAGTATTTGAAGGAACAAGAGCCTATAAAACCGACAAGGGAATGGCTATTTTCAAACTAAAAGAACATACCAAGCGACTTTTAAATTCTGCAAAAATTGTCGCAATTAATTCCCCCTACACTCAAGAAGAATTAGAAAAAGCACAAATTGAAATCATCAAAGATAATCATTTTACAAATAATGCCTACATTCGACCTTTAATTTATCTAGGTTATGGAGCCATGGGAGTTTATCACAAAAACTCTCCAGTGCAAGTTGCTATTGCCGCTTGGGAATGGGGCGCTTATCTTGGTGATGAAGGATTAGAAAAGGGTATCCGCGTAAAGACTTCATCACTCACTAGAAATTCTACAAAATCCCTTTTTGGAAAAGCAAAAGCAGCTGGAAATTACCTTAACTCACAAATGGCAAAATTTGAGGCTATTGAATGTGGCTATGAAGAAGCCTTATTGCTTGATGATTTAGGAATGATAGCAGAAGGTAGCGGAGAGTGCTTTTTTATCGTTAGAGAAGGTAAGCTCATCACTCCACCTAATGATTCTTCTTTAGAATCCATTACGCAAGATTCAGTTATTACACTCGCCAAAGATTTAGGATTAGAAGTCATAAGACGCAATATCACACGCGATGAAGCTTATATTGCCGATGAAGCGTTTTTCACAGGAACCGCAGCAGAAATAACTCCAATTCGCGAGCTTGATTCTCGCATCATTGGCAATGGGCAAAGAGGAGAAATCACTCATAAACTCCAAAATGCTTTCTTTGATATTGTTTATGGACGCAATCCAAAATATAGCCACTGGCTAACTTACATTTCATAAAGGTTATTTATGCCCATTGATTTAAATGAACATTTAAGACAGAAAAATAAAAACTATAAATCTCAAAATGACAATAATAATGGTGGTAATGGAGATAATGGAAACAATCGTAACAGAGGTTTTCAAAACTATCCTAAAATGCCCTCTTTTAACATACCAAATGGCAAAAAAATGGCAACACTTTATGTAATTATCATTCTTGTTGCACTTTTATTTTTACTTAAACCCTTTACTATTATCAACAGCGGTGAAGTGGGAGTAAAAATCACCACAGGGGAATTTGATCCTACACCTTTGCAACCTGGAATCCACTTCTTTATCCCCGGAATCCAAAAGATTATCCCTGTAAATACTAAAGTGAGAATTGCGGAATTTACAAGCGCTGAAGCAAAGAATTTCCGCAATATTGATGAAGGTAGCATTAGAGACAAAGCCATTAGTGTGCTTGATTCAAGAGGCTTATCTGTCTCTGTGGAATTAGCTGTTCAATACCGCTTAGATCCATTGGGAGTTCCTCAAACCATCGCTACTTGGGGACAAAATTGGGAAGAGAGAATCATTATCCCCGTTATCCGAGAAATTGTCCGCAATGTCGTAGGAAGTTTTCCAGCTGAAGAATTACCAACTAAACGCAACGAAATTGCCACACTGATTGATCAAAGATTCCGCGATAACATTAATGGTTTAGAAAATCGCCCCGTGCAATTAGAATCAATCCAGCTTACAGAGATTGTTTTGCCTATTGCCATTAAAGAGCAAATTGAGCGTGTGCAAGTTGCTAGACAAGAAGCAGAAAGAGCAAGATATGAAGTAGAACGAGCTAAACAAGAAGCAGAAAAACAAGCTGCTTTAGCCAAAGGTGCTGCTGATGCAACAATCATTCAAGCAGATGCTCAAGCTAAGGCTAACAGAATTATTAGTCAAAGCTTAAGTAATCCACTTTTGCAACTCCGTCAAATTGAAGTGCAAGGGAAGTTTAATGAAGCACTCCAAAATAATCGTGATGCAAAAATTTTCTTAACTCCAGGTGGATCTACTCCAAATATTTGGCTTGATTCCAAAGACACGCAAAGATCAAGTGCAGTAGGACAATAAGTGAATATTTTAGAAACTATTGCTTGGGATAAACTCCAAAATGGACTTATTCCTGCTATCACTCAAGATTACCTAACCAATGAAGTTCTAATGCTTGCTTTTATGAATAAGGAAGCATTAGAACTTAGTTTGCAAAGTGGCTACGCTCATTATTTTTCACGCACAAAAAATCGTCTTTGGAAAAAAGGCGAACAAAGTGGTCATACACAAGAGATTATTGAATGCTATCTTGATTGCGACAAAGATACTTTGCTACTTAAAGTTAAACAAGAGGGGGTTGCTTGCCACACAGGTAATCAAACTTGTTTTTTTAATCAAATCTCCTTAGATACAATCACGCAAAAATCCCAAAACACTATTGACACCTCCAAGCTTTATGGTGCTGTGGATACACTCTATCATACCTTACTAGAGCGTAAAAACGCTAATCCAAACACTTCTTACACAGCTTCACTA
Organism: Helicobacter colisuis; assembly: GCF_023646285.1. Lineage (NCBI taxonomy): Bacteria > Pseudomonadati > Campylobacterota > Epsilonproteobacteria > Campylobacterales > Helicobacteraceae > Helicobacter > Helicobacter colisuis. The sequence goes on from NZ_JAMOKX010000001.1 coordinate 338,950, forward strand.
TTTCACAAAGGTGAAAACACCATTGCCAAAAAAATAGTTGAAGAGGCAGCTGAATTAGGATTTGCTATCAAAGATAAAGAATCTAAGGATATTATTTATGAGGCTGCAGATTTACTCTATCATTCTCTTGTCGGATTAGCTTATAGAGATTTAAGCCCTGATTTAGTTAAGCAAGAGATTATCCGGCGTTTTGGGCTTAGTGGAATTGAAGAGAAAAACTCTAGAGAGAAATAATGCCACAAAGACTTGAATCTTTTCTTTCACTTTTAACACAATTTACGCGATATTTTTCTTTATATGATTATTTGATTCTCGCATCGCTTTTTTTAACCATTTTACTTTTCTTTCTTTTAAGCATTATAATTTCATCAAATATTATTAGGCGCATTTTAGTGCTTTTTGTAAGTGCTATTTTATTTTTAACTTCTCCTTTTGTTTATCAGCATATTATGCAAAATTATCTCAAAAAAACAGAATCGACTTTCTCTTATAACAATAAACTCCAATATGATGACATCTATTATATCAAAGGTGTAGTCAAAAATATCGGTTATCTTGATTTAAGGGGTTGCGTATTAACAGCAAACTTTATACCCAAAAACTCCAATCAATTCCAGCAAATCAAATACAAACTAAATCCCATTTTTCTCTACAAAAAAACTTACAAAAAACCCTTAAAAAAACAAGAATCTTTTGAATTTGAAGCATTATTTGAAGCTCCAAAATCCCTTATTCATTCTAATTATAAACTCCAAACTCAAGTGGATTGCTATTAATGAAAATTGCCATTAGCGTTGGAGATATTAACGGAATTGGGCTAGAGATCCTGCTTAGAAGCCACACAAAAATCTCTGAAATTTGCACTCCACTTTATTGTGTTGATAAACCCCTTCTTAAAAAAGCAGCCAAAATACTTGATATTAAGATACCAAAAGATCTCATCTGCATTTCTCCAAATGCCAAAATTCCTGAAATTATCCCTGCTACCCTAACCAAAGAAAGTGGTGCTTACTCTTATGCTAGTTTTCTCTGCGCTCTAAATCTTACACAGAACAAAAAAACCAAAGCCTTAACCACACTCCCAATCCACAAAAAAGCGTGGCAACTAGCCAATATCCCCTATGCAGGACATACTGAAGCTTTTAGAGATTTATTCAAACAAGATGCTATTATGATTTTAGGATCTCCTAAGCTATATGTTGCTTTATTTACCGATCACATACCTCTCAAAGAAGTGCCAAACAAAATCACCAAAGAATCCCTAACAAGATTCCTTTTAAAACTCGCACCCAACATCACCAAAACGCCCTGTGGTGTTTTGGGGTTAAATCCACACGCTGGAGATTTAGGCGTCCTAGGCAATGAAGAAAATGAAATCAAACAGGCAATTTGTTGCGTTAATGAACAACTTGGCAAAGAAATTTTTATTGGACCACTTGTGCCTGACACTGCTTTTATCGGCAAACACTTAAAATATTATGTCGCTATGTATCATGATCAAGGACTTATTCCGCTAAAAACCCTTTATTTTAAAGAGAGTATTAACTTTACTCTAAATCTCCCTATTATCCGCACTTCTGTGGATCATGGCACAGCTTTTGACATTGCTTATTGCAATAAAGCCAATCTACAAAGCTATTTTAATGCCATCAAAGAAGCCATTTTCCGCGCCAAAAACCTTAAAAAGATTGTGCCAAGCAAGAAGCGCTGCATTAAAAATTGCAGCAAAACACTTCACTCGCCATAGCCATATTTTTCTACCACAAAATCGATATCCTTATCCCCTCTGCCACTAAGATTCACAAGAATTTTTTTACCCTTTAATTCTGGTGCAATCTTTAGTGCATAAGCTAGAGCATGACTAGATTCAATAGCAGGGATAATGCCCTCTTTTTTACTCAACGCAAAAAACGCACTAATGGCTTCCTTATCGCTAATAGCTGCAACCTTTGTGCGTCCGATGCTATGCAAATACGCGTGTTCTGGTCCCACACTTGGGTAATCAAGCCCACTTGCCACACTATATACCGGTGCAGGTTCTCCATTAGAATCTTTAAGCATTATGCTATTAAATCCGTGCATCACACCCTCACTTCCATAGCTTAGGCTTGCTGCATGCTCTCCAAGCACACTGCCACGCCCTAGTGGCTCCACACCCACAAGTTCTATGGCATCATCAATAAAACCACTAAAAATTCCCATAGCATTGCTTCCGCCACCCACACACGCACACACAATATCTGGTAATTCCCCTGTCATCTCTAAAAATTGCTCTTTAGATTCAATACCCACAATCGCTTGAAAATCACGCACCATTTTAGGAAATGGGTGAGGACCTACCACAGAACCAATGGCATACATTGTGTTTTTTGGATCGCTCAAATATGCTTCAAAGGCTGAATCTACAGCTTCTTTAAGCGTTTTAGCACCGCGACTCACACTCACAACCTTAGCCCCCAAAATCTTCATACGCACGACATTTGGGTGTTCTTTTGCTATATCCACCTCACCCATATGAATCTCACACTCTAGCCCAAAATACGCTGCGGCAGTAGCCAAAGCCACGCCATGTTGCCCTGCTCCAGTTTCTGCTATAAGCTTCTTTTTGCCCATAAATTTTGCCAAAAGTGCCTCGCCCATACAATGGTTAAGCTTGTGAGCGCCGGTGTGATTTAAATCCTCTCGCTTGAGATAGATTCCCGCACCGCCATATTCTTTGGTTAAATTATGTGCAAAATAAATTGGTGTAGGACGCCCTTGAAAGTGTTTGCGAATCTTGCGAAGCTCTGCGATAAAATCGCTATTTTGCGCGATAAGATTGTAGGCTTGATTAATCTCTTCCATAGCCTTAGCAATAGGCTCTGGCACAAAGCTTCCACCAAATTTGCCAAAAAATCCATTTTCATCAGGAAATTGTTTGAGATAGGGTGTTTGCATTTTTCATCCTTAAATTTGCATTTTTAGATAATTATACCCTAGGCAAATTAAATTTTTCCAAAGATTATCCACCTAAAACAAAATTATCCTCACAAAAGAGTCTTAAGTTACTTTTTTGTATTATTTTAAACTCAATTTTATTATTTTGGAAGTTTTAATGCAAAAGTTTAATTATAAAGATTCAGGCGTAGATATTGCAGAGGGTAATGCATTAGTAGAAAACCTAAAAGGGCTTGTCAAATCAACTTTTAATTCCAATGTTTTAGGTGGAATTGGCTCTTTTAGTGGAGCCTATGCACTCCCTAGTGGATACAAAGAACCTGTAATTCTAGCAGCCACCGATGGAGTTGGGACAAAGCTCCGCCTAGCAATTGATTATGGAATCTTAGATAGCGTCGGAATTGACTTAGTGGCAATGTGTGTAAATGATCTTATTTGCAATTTTGCTACCCCATTGTTTTTCTTAGATTATTACGCCACAGGAAAACTTGATAAAAACAAGGCTTTAGAAGTGATTAAAGGCATTACTCAAGGTTGCTTAGAAGCTGAATGCGCCTTAATTGGTGGAGAAACTGCTGAAATGCCCGGAATGTATGAAGGAGAAGATTTTGATCTTGCGGGATTTGCTGTTGGAATCGGAGAGAAAGAAATTATTCAAAGAGAAAATCAAGCTAAGGCTGGAGATGTGCTAATCGCACTTCCAAGTAGTGGAATCCACTCAAATGGCTATTCATTAGTGCGCAAGATTCTAAGTCAAAATAAAATAAATTTAGAAGCTAATTTTGAGGGTAAGCCACTTATTCAAACCTTGCTAACACCCACTAAAATTTATGTAAAAACCTTTAAAAAACTCCAAAATAAAATCAAAGCTCTAGCGCACATTACAGGGGGTGGAATCATAGAAAATCTCCCAAGATGCCTCCCTAATAATCTTGATGCCTTAATCAAAGAAAACCAAATCAAAACTCTTCCCATTTTTGATTTACTGACAAAATACACCGAAGAATCTGACAAATATCGCACCTTTAATATGGGTATTGGTATGATTTTTGTTTGCTCTAAAGAAGATGCAGATTTTATCGCAAGAGAATCACAAGGGTATATCCTAGGTGAGCTTACAGAAGGTAGCCGTGAAGTAAAATTTGTTTAAAATGTATCTTTATGATATAATGTTTAAGAATTTTTTACAAAGGGAATTAATATTATGTTATCTAACATAAAGCGTTTTTTTAAAATCTATCCACTTCCCATTTTTGTGCTTTTATTGGTATTTGCCATTTATTACTCAATTTTTGAAGTTCTAAAAAAGCAAGATCTAAAAACGGCACAACCCATCACCGAAGCAGAACTTATGCAAAATGAAATTCCAAAAGAATCTCCAATCACCCCCAAACCCATACAAGAGTCAAAACTAGAAACTCCACAGCCTAAACTAGCAACACCTGCAGAAAATAAGATGGAAGAAAAAGTAGAAAATAATGAGATAATTACTTCCAAAGTTCCTTCACTCAACATTCGCCAAGAACCCAATGTGAATTCTCCTATTATAGGCAAGCTTACACCCCATATCCAAGCTATTATTTTAGAAGATGATGGCAAATGGTTGCTAATTGGAGCAAATCAAAATAGCAAAGCATTGGGTTGGGTTTTGAAAACCTACACAAAAATCCTACCGCAAAAGGCTATCCTCCAAGAAACACAGGAAATAAAAATTGATTTACCGCGATTTTTCACTTCATTGGCTCCACGGCTCAATATCCGCCAAACGCCAAGCACAGAAGCTAAGATTCTAGGTTCTCTTACACCTGAAGATAGCGTTGAGATTCTAGAAAATGCTGGTGAATGGGTAAAAATCCAAGATATTAATCCCACTTCTAATAAAAGTGGTTGGGTGATGAAAAAATTTCTTAAAGAGATTTAATTCTATGCAATTTGCCGTTATTGGAAATCCAATTTCTCACTCTCTCTCCCCACTTTTACATAATTCTGCTTTCAAAGCTCTTAAAATTAAAGGCTACTATGGGCGCTATTGCCTAGATACTCATGAGAATTTTTCCACCTTAATCTCACTAAAACTTAAGGGTGCTAACATCACCATACCCTACAAAGAAACCGCATTTTTGCATTGTGATGAAGTTTTTGGAATTGCCAAAGAAATTCAAGCTGTCAATACGCTAGTATTCAAAGACAATAAACTTTTGGGTTACAATACCGATGCACTTGGTTTTTATCAGTGTATTGAAAAATTTAATTTCAAAAATGCTCTTATTCTTGGTGCTGGAGGTTCTGCAAAAGCAGTAGCCTGCATCTTAAAAGACAAAGGAATATCCACAACTATTCTTAATCGCTCCAAAGAAAGACTAGAATCATTCCTAGCTTTAGGCTTTCAATGCTCCACTTATGATAATTTTTCCAAACAAGAATCCTATGACATTATTATCAACACTACCCCTTCAGGTTTAATCCAAAATTCCCTGCCCCTTGAAGAATCTAAGCTAAAACTTCTTTTAAAAGATTCTAAACTTGCCTTTGATTTAGTCTATGGAATCCAAACTCCCTTTTTAAATCTAGCTAAGAATCTACACATCCCCACACAAGATGGTAAAATGATGCTCATAAACCAAGCCATTCTTGCTTTTGGAATCTTTATGGATTCTCTTAAAATCGCCTATTGCAAAAATACTCTCATTAATAGTATGCAAAATGCTCTATAAGAAAATTTTTATGCTAAAATAAAACAAAGGAGAAACAATGAATACTACCATTACTTCACGACATTTTGAATTAACCGATTCGATTAAAAGCTATATTTTTCGCCTTAGTGAAAGCCTAGAAAAATACAATCTTGACATTTTAAGCACGCGTATTGTCATTTCCTATCAAGAAAAGAAGGGGAAAGAAAAGAAAAAGCGCTCTTATACAATCGACCTTACTCTCTCTATGGCAAGAGCCAATACCATTGTCATTAGCCAACAAGATAAAGATCTCTACACAGCTGCTGATTTAGCATTTTCGCGAATGCACAAAGTCTTGCGCCGCCACCACGATAAGATTAATTGCAAACAGGCAATACCTAGCGAGGAAATCACAGCACTAGAAATCCTAAGAAGCGAAGCTAAGGCTTCAAATCAAGATGATGAAATTGTGCCAATGGATTTGGATTTACACAAACCCCTAGACATTGAAGATGCTCTAGAGAGACTCAAAAGCAGCTCACAGCAATTCTTTGTTTTTAATGACAAAGATTCTAAGATGCGCGTGATTTACAAACGAATTGATGGAAAATACGGACTTTACTAAAAAAATCTATCTTGTTGGTGGTGCTATTAGAGATTATCTCTTAGGGCTTCCCACCAAAGACAAAGATTATGTGGCAGTTGGATTTAGCAAAAATGATTTTCAATATTGCCAAAAAGTTGGCAAAAACTTTCCCGTTTTTCTCATTGATTCTCACACACAAATCGCTCTTGCTAGAAAAGAGACCAAAACCACAAAAGGTTACAATGGCTTTAGCTACAAAACAGATAATGTTACGCTGCTAGATGATTTAAAAAGGCGTGATTTAAGCATTAACGCTATGGCGCTAGATTTGAGTTCAAACACACTTATTGATCCCTTTGGTGGTAAAAAAGACTTGCGAAATAAGATTTTACGCCACACTTCACCTGCTTTTTGCGAAGATCCACTTAGAATCTTAAGACTTGCAAGATTCAAAGCAAAACTTGGTATTCATTGGAAGATTCATCCAAGCACCAAAGTTTTAGTCTATTCAATGAAAAACGAATTAAAAGATTTAGAATCTAATCGTATTTTTGAAGAAATCAAGCAAGTTTTAAGCCAAAAAAACAGCCATTTATTTTTTGAAACTCTCTTTGAGCTTGGTGTTTTAAATGAAATTTTTCCCTCTCTTTATGCGCTAACCACACTCAAAGAAGGTAGCCCTTACCACTTAGAATCCTCTGTTTTTGTCCATACAATGAAGGTTTTAAAATACCTTGATAATGATTCTTTGCTTCTTAAATTAACCGCGCTTTATCACGATATTGCCAAACCATATACTTATAGAAATTTTGGAAATTCCAATGGGCATGACAACCCCCAAAAAATAGAATCTCTTATTGATATGCAAATCCCAAAAACAATCCAAAAAAAAATGCTGATTCTAATTGGCAATCACATTAAAATCACCCATCTCTTTTCTATGCGCCCTTCCAAAATACTTGATTTTTTTCATAGCTTCAAAGGCGACAAAGCCCTTTTGCTTGACCAAATTAGGTTCTTTGAAGCCGATCACAAAGGACGCATTAGTCAAGTCAAATCTGCCACACTTGAGAGTAAAAAAATCATTGAACTCTTCAGTCAAATCAATTCTTACTCTCCTAAAGAATGGATACAATCCCAAAAATCAAAACCCAATGGGAATCAAATCAAAGATCATATCCAAAAAGCCAAAATTAACCTTATTTCAAGCTTTCTAAGCACCCTTAGCGATAAGCAATCTCTCCATGCAAAGCCTGATCTAAACCATTAATTTCTTGAGATTCTTCTACCCTAAGAGGATTGAAAAGCGCAATCACTTTTAAGATTACATAACTCACAACTCCTGATAGCACAAAACAAGCTAGTATTGCAATAATTTGCACAACTAACAAACTTACATCACCACCATAAAACAACCCTTCTCCAGCTGCATCTTCTTTGATAATCTCATTCACAGAGCTTGTCGCAAAAAGTCCTGTTGCAATTCCACCCCATATTCCACCAACTCCATGCAAACCAAAAGCATCCAAAGTATCATCATATCCAAATTTAGATTTCAAATAACTAATGGCAAAAAAACAAATAGGCGATGCTATAAATCCTATCAAAACTGCTGCAAAAGGCGTAACAAATCCAGCTGATGGTGTAATAGCTACAAGCCCTGCTACAATTCCTGTAATACTTCCTAATAAAGTAGGTTTGCCATATTTAATCCATTCTACCAACATCCAAGAAAGCATCGCCCCAACCACAGAAAAATTAGTTGTCAAAAATGCATTCACCGCTACAGAATTCACACTCAAAGCACTTCCTGTATTAAATCCAAGCCACCCCATCCAAAGAAAAACAGCTCCAATAAAAGAAAGAGGTAAATTATGAGGCATAATTCCTTGTGCATATTTTCTTCTACCAAGCATAATACAGCCCACAAGTCCAGCTACTCCAGCAGCGATATGCACTACTCCACCCCCTGCAAAGTCTAAAGATCCAATCTCCATAAGCCAGCCTCCGCCCCAAACCCAATGTGCTAAAATATCATAAGCCAAAGTGCTCCAGCACAAAATGAAAATCAAAAGGGCACCAAAATGCATTCTCTCCGCCAAAGATCCTGTAATAATAGCCGCACCAATCACTGCAAAAAGCATTTGAAAAAACATAAAAAGATTCTCGCTAACATTACCAACACTTTGCCCATCAATACCCACTAAAAAAATATGGTTCAAATTCCCAATCAACAATCCAATATCATCGCCAAAAGCTAAAGTATAACCTATAATAATCCACTGCAATGCAATTAAAGCATACAAAATAACACTATTAATTGTTGTGCTTAAAACATTATTACGATTAACCATTCCAGCATAAAACATACCCAAAGCAGGAGTCATTAACAAAACAAGCCCACTACAAGCAATCAAAAATAAAGTATCTACAGATAAAATCACATTCTCTGAAGCAAACCCAAAAACCGCTAAACCTAACATTAATATAATTTTTTTCATCATCTAACACCCTTTTCTTTATTAAATTGCATCTGTTCCTTCTTGATTAGTGCGAATCCTAATTACATTACTCACAGGATAAATAATAATCTTTCCATCCCCAACATTACCTGTATTAAGACATTCTTTGGCTACTTGTATAATTTCATCCACCATACTCTCTTTACTTAAGATTTCAATCCGAATCTTTGGAAGCAAATCAATACGCATTTCATTCCCACGATACACTTCTGTCTTTCCTTTTTGATTCCCAGCACCCATAACATTGCTCACCGTCATTCCTTTAATGCCTTTTAGAGACAAGGAATCTTTAAGCACATTAAGCTTTTCAGAACGCGTTATAATTTCAACTTTATAAATTTTCTCCATTGACATTCCTTTCTTTGAAATTCAAGTCAGAATTATACTAACTTAAAACTTAACTTAATTTTAATAATTAAATTAACTTTTTAAGAAAATAATTATAATTTTTTTCTGCTACAATACCTTTTGAATTTATCCAAGGATTTACTTGTGCAAAAAGATATTGAAATTCAAAGTTTTTTAAATCTAAATCTTCCTTTGATACTTGATGTTCGCTCACCTAGAGAATACGAGCTCTCTCACATTCCCCTGGCACTAAATTGCCCAGTTTTACAAAATGATGAATTTGAAAGAGTTGGCACACTTTATAAACAAGATACTTTTGGTGCTAAGATTCTTGGGGCAAGTTTAATTTGTCAAAATATTTCCACTCACCTTTTAAGTCTTAAAGAAAAAATCACTCCTGCTATTCCTTTTGGAATCTATTGTGCTAGAGGTGGAATGCGCAGCCACTCTTTTGCCCTTATTTTGCAACGCATTGGCTATCGCGTTTTGGTGCTAGAGGGAGGCTATAAATCCTATCGTAAATTCATAACCCAAAGCCTAGATCAAGCCCCCACACACAACTTCTTAACACTCATAGGACCAACAGGCAGTGGTAAAAGTGAGATTATTAGCGCTTTTCATCACTCCTTAGATATTGAACAAATCGCCAAACACCTTGGCTCAAGCTTTGGTCAAATTTGTGGGAATCAACCTAGCGTTAAAATGTTCCAAAATCTAATTTTTACGAGATTAAAAGAATTGCAAAATGCTCCTTTTGTGCTTGTTGAAGGAGAAAGCAAGAAGCTTGGCAATCTTATTTTGCCCACTCCGCTCTATAATGCCTACCAAAAGGCACCCAAGATTCTTATCCTTTCGCCTTTAGAGCGAAGAATCAAAAGAATCATTACACAATATGGTAAAATTTCAGAAAAATTTTTTAGAGATTCGATGCAAAAAATTGCTCCCTTTATGAAAAAGCAGTTTTGGCAAGAAGCCTATGATGCCTTTTTTGCTAATCAATTAGAAAAAGTCGCAGAAATTTTGCTCATAGAATATTATGATAAAGTCTATAAAAAAGAATCTTTTCATCAAGTAGTGCATTATCAAAGCACCACCCAAGCTATTGCAGAAATCAAAGCTTTTGCAGAAGAATTTTATAAAATAAAGGAATAATTTTGGATAGTTATGAATATGGCGAATTACTTAAAGAGTTAGAAATCAAGCGACAAAATATTGAAAAAATTATGCAACCTAGCCAATTACAATCAAGGATTGAAGAAATTGAATCTTTAGAGCAACAAAAAGAATTTTGGGAAGATTCCAAAAAAGCCGGAGAATACCAAAAAGAAAAAAAACGCTGCCTAAGACAGCTTGAAAAATACAAAGAAGCAAATCTAGCCCTTAGTGATGCCAAAGAGCTTTTTGAACTCTCAAGCGATGATGAAGAAACACTTAATGAGCTTTTTAACGAAGCACCAATGCTAGAAGAGCAAATCAAAAAAGCAGAAATTGAAGTTATGCTTAGCGGAGAACTTGATTCTAATAACGCAATCTTTACTATCACACCTGGAGCAGGCGGAACAGAATCGCAAGATTGGGCAAGTATGCTTTATCGAATGTATTTAAGATGGGCGGAGAGACGCGGATTTAAAGTGGAGCTTTTGGATTATCAAGAAGGCGATGAAGCAGGAATAAAAGATGCAAGTTTTATTATTAAAGGTGAAAATGCTTATGGTTACACTAAAGTTGAAAATGGGATTCATCGACTTGTTCGAATCTCACCCTTTGATTCCAATGCCAAACGCCACACAAGCTTCGCCTCTGTGCAAGTAACGCCTGAAATTGATGATAATATTTCCATTGAAATCGAAGAAAAAGATTTGCGAATTGATACTTATAGAGCAAGTGGAGCGGGCGGACAACATATCAACAAAACCGAATCTGCTATTCGTATTACCCATATTCCAACAGGAATTGTCGTGCAATGCCAAAATGATAGAAGTCAGCACAAAAATAAAGCCACCGCCCTAAAAATGCTAAAATCTAAGCTCTATGAACTAGAGCAGCAAAAGCGCAATGAGCAAATTGCCAATGATGATAAAAGTGAGATTGGTTGGGGACACCAAATCCGATCTTATGTTTTAGCGCCCTACCAACAAGTCAAAGATTTACGCTCTAATATCGCTTATAGCAATGTTGAAGCCATCTTAGATGGGGATATTGATTCTATCTTAGAGGGTGTGCTTATCCACATTAACTCCAAATCTAGAGATTAAATTTTTAAATTTAATCTCCCAAGCCCTATTAATTAAATTGCCCTGCAATTAAATCGCACCAATTTTCTATTCTTGTGTCTGTTAAATCTTCTTGATTATTTTCATCTAAAATCAATCCCACAAATTCACCTTCAATTACTGAATTTGATTCTTGATATTCATAGCCCTCTATACTAGTTTTACCAATTATCTTTGCATTTTTGGAAACTCGATTGTAAATCTCAAAAACCCCATCACAAAAAGTATCACCATAAGTGTCTTGATCACCAAGTCCAACAAATGCAACAACTTTACCTTCAAAATCCAAAGGACTTAAAGTAGTTAAAAACTCTTCCCAATCGTTTTGAAGCTCACCACTTCCGTAAGTTGGTGTAGCTAAAATTAGATTTGAAAATCCTTTTAAATCTTCCCTAGAAGCTTTAGCCACATCAAAAATTTCTACTTCTTTAGAATGTTTTTCTCGTAAATTTACAGCAATTTTTTCTGCGATTCTTTGAGTATTCCCACCATCGCTTCCATAAAATAATCCAATTTTACTCATAATTTCCTCCAAATTTATTAATTTAAGAACTGCGAGTTTAGAGCAGATCACCTTAAAAAATGATTATAATAATACTTATTATTAATAAAATTTAATTTTGCTTCGAATATCTTGTAACTTCTTATGACTTTGTATATAATTCAAAAAATTCTTTAGCAAGGGATATTCCATAGATACTTTATTTGTAATTGTTTGTGTTTTTGCAATGGCAGTCATTTCAGGCATTATTTTAAACAAACTCAAAATACCCACTATTATTGGATATATTGTTACTGGGGTTTTGACTGCTTATATTTTTGACTTTAGGGTTGAAGATTCAAATGATTTAAGCGAAATAGCTGAAATGGGAATTGTCTTTTTGATGTTTATGATTGGACTTGATTTTAGCTTCAAAAAAATGTCTTCTATTAAGCAAGAAGTTTTTTTATTTGGCGGTTTGCAAATTGGACTTTCTATCCTAGTTTTCTTTTTTATTTGCTATTCTCTTTTTGGATTTAACTTTGATACTTCTATTATTGTTGCTAGTGCAATTAGCCTTTCTTCAACCGCAATTGTTCTCAAATATCTTAATGAAGTTAATCAAACCAAAACTTCTTATGGAATTGCATCAGTTGGGATTTTAATCTTTCAAGATTTGGCTGTAATTCCTATCCTTTTGATGATTAAGCTCCTAAGTAGCAAAGATCTAGCTATGAGTGATCTTTTGCTAACTACAGGCATTTCTGCTTTTATTGTTGTGCTTTTACTTTTATTGCCAGGTAGATTCTTGGCTAAAATCATTTTACGCTCTTCAGCTAAAATGAAAACTGATGAAATTTTTGTAGGAACAGTGTTTTTGATTGTTTTAGGCTCTGCTTTTTTAAGTCAATCTTTTGGTTTTTCAATGACACTTGGAGCGTTTTTGTCTGGTATGATTATTTCAAGCACTTCCTATAAATACCAAGTTGCTTCAGTTTTGGTTTATTTCCGCGATCTCTTACTTGGAATCTTTTTTATCACTATAGGAATGCAGGTTGATATTATATTTTTGGCAAAATATTTCATTATTATTATTCTCCTTGTTTTCCTTACACTTTTAGCAAAAACTCTCATTATGTTTGCTTTTTTGAGTTTCTTTAGGGGGACTAAGATCGCAATGAAAATCGCCCTCTCTCTTTCTCAAATTGGAGAATTTTCTTTTGCAATTTTCCTCCTTGCAAGCCAACATGAGATTCTAAACTTACAACTAGATGGTGGAATCTTAAAGCATATTTTTGGAACAGAATTTTTTGCTTCCATTACCCCAGTTGAAATCCATCAATTCCTTACGCTAATGGTTATTTTCTCAATGATTGCCACCCCTTTTATTCTTGATAATCTTGATAAATGCACCGCTTTTGCCCTAAAAGCCATCAAGATTCCACAAAAAAATCCAACCACTTACATGCAAGAACAACAAGAAACAAAGGAACCAAAAGAGACCAAAAAACGCATTCTTATTTGTGGTTATGGACTTGTAGGACAAAAAATATTTGACTTCTTAAAGGACTATGATATAGAGGTTTTTGGGATTGATTCAAATTATGAGAGAGTAGAGAAAGGAATCATACGGGGAGATAAAATCATTTATGGAAACATCACTGATAAAATGATTTTTAGAGAAGTTGAGATTCAAAAGGTTACTGCAGTAATTTTATGTATTGAATCGCCAGTAGAAATCGAAAAAGCTTGCAGACATATCCTAGCACTATCCAAATACACTAAAATCATTGTCCAAACACGCGATAATACACTTGAATCAGAACTCAAAGCAATGGGGCTTTATGGTGTCATCAACTCCACAATGGAAATTGCAACCATCCTTTCAAATCTTGCCATTGAAACTATCAAAGAAGAGGAAGAAAAACAAGGCGAATCCACTAAAGTGATTTAAAAAAAATCTTCAATTCACAAAGTGAGTTAGCAATAAATTAAATTAATCATGTATGCAATCTCACTTTGCAGTTCTATTGCTTATTTAAATCTTGCAAAAGGAGTCCACAGCCTAAAAAATACAAGAGAAAAGAAAATAGAGATAATGCGATTCATATCACCCAAATAGCATTTTATCAAACATAATAGCTAAAACAAACAAATACATCGCCAAAAGCGCGTATTTGTGTTTCTTAGAATCCACTTTACTTAAAGTCCAAATCCCAATCCTAACCCCAATCAAAGAAGCAATACCGACAATACAGCCTTGGATATAATCCACATAGCCATGCAATGCCAAAGAAGTAAATCCTGATACTGATGAGAAAATCACAAAAAATAGCGAAATAGGGACAATTTGCTTTGAGCTATATCCAAGGTAATACGCCAAAAGCGGTGCTAACATCATTCCTCCGCCAATTCCTAGCGAAATTGCGAAAACTCCAACCACACACCCACAACCCATTAAAAACAAAATTGACTTCCAACCTTCGCCCACTTTGCGTTCGCCACCATAAGCGTTAGTAAAGAAAAATCGCACAATACTATAAACAATAAAAAAACTAAAGATAATCTCTAAAATACTAGAAGGCACACTAGAAATAACTAGCCCACTAAAAGACGCCCCTATAAGCCCACCAATCCCAACATAAACACCATCTCTAAAATCTAAATTTTTCTTTTTATAATTCACATAAGAGCCATAAACAGAAGAAAAAATCATTTGCATAATGGAGATTCCAATGGCAATTTTAATATCATTTCTAAGTAAAATCATCATTGGAACAATAATCGCCCCACCGCCAATCCCAAAAAGCCCTGCTAGAATCCCTGCTAAAAGCCCCACTGCAAGCAATCCAGCTACACTCCAAAAGTCCAGTGTCAAAACTTCCATACTCAAACCTTTATTTAAAAACAATATTTTATTATAAAAATAAGCTAAAAATTGCTAAAATGGCAAAAAATTTGGAGAACTTAAAATCAAAGACGATATTAAAATTACACATTTCGTTCAGTCTGCTGGTTGAGCTGCAAAAGTGGGTCTGGAAGACCTCTCACATCTCTCTTGCAATCTCAAAAATAACAAGGATTCAAATATCCTTGTGGGTTTTAGCGGAAACGAAGATGCCGGAATCTATAAAATTAGCGATGAACTTGCGCTTGTGCAGAGTGCGGATTTTATCACACCGCTTGTCAATGATCCCTATACTTATGGGCAAATTGCAGCGGCAAATTCACTTAGCGATATTTATGCTATGGGTGGAGAGGTGAAAACTGCGCTAAATCTACTAATGTGGGATAGTTGCCACCTTGATTCACAAATGATTAGCGAAGTGCTTGAGGGTGGATTATCCAAAATCAAAGAAGCTGGGGGTGTGCTACTTGGCGGACATACGATAGGAGACAAGGAGCAAAAGTATGGGTTAAGCGTAACAGGAATCATTCATCCACAAAAAATATGGCGCAACAACACAGGACAAATTGGAGATTGCTTAATCCTTACCAAACCCATTGGAATGGGGATTTTAACAACAGCGCTTAAGGCAGATATGCTTGATTCTAAAGTGGAGCTAAAAATCTCTCAAATTATGGCAACACTTAACCAAAAAGCCACTAAAATAGCTTCTAAATACACTATTCACGCCTGCACAGATATTACAGGTTATGGGCTTTTGGGGCATTTATATGAGATGACAAATCCCAAAATCTCGATTAAGCTTTATTCAAACCAAATTCCTCTTTTACAAGAAGCCATAGAATTTGCCAAAATGGGAATCATCCCCGGAGGTAGCCACTCTAATCAAAAGGCAATCAATCCTTATTGCCATTTTGCACTTCCTTTGGATTCTTTGTATTTGGGATTGGAAATTTTACTTTTTGATGCACAAACTTCTGGTGGATTAGTCTTTGCCACCCCTTATAATCAAGCTCAAAGTTTGCTAAATGAATTAAAAAACGAAGGGATAGATTCAGCTCAAATTATTGGAGAAATCATACCTGCAAATGATTCCCCTATAAATATTGTCTAAGGCAGTTTTTTCACATTTCTGCTTGTTGCTTGAATCTACAAGCAGAAATCCCAAGTCTCGTATCTGCAAAACTACAAAGATAAATTTTTCTATCCATTTTTTGGATTATCTCCTTCAACTTTTTTGCTTTCCAAAATCTACCCAGCAATCCCTAAAACAACGCTTCATCCATCTCTTGTGGTATCTCTAGCTCCATAAGCTTCAAAACACTTGGGGCGATATTATTTAATCCGCCATTTTTGACTTCTTTTACACTTGGAGCAGAGACAAAACACCAAACTTCTCCTATGGTATGGTTTGTTAGAATCTCACCCTTATCATTTTGCATTTCTTCACAATTCCCATGATCGCTTGTCATCACAAAGGCATAATCTTTCTCTTTGGATTTCTCATAGATTCTACCGATCTCTCTATCCACTGCTTCAACCGCCCTAACTGCCGCTTCAAAAACCCCTGTGTGTCCCACCATATCGCCATTTGCAAAATTCACCACAATAAAATCATAATCCTCTTCCATCGCCTTTAATACCATATCGCCAACTTCCCTAGCACTCATTTCAGGCTTTTGATCATAAGTCTTTACCTTAGGAGAAGGGACTAAAACTCTCGTTTCATTAGGATATGGTTCTTCTATCCCACCATTGAAAAAGAAAGTTACATGAGCGTATTTCTCGGTTTCAGCTGTGTGAAATTGTCTTAAATTGTGGTTTGAAATCACTTCGGCAAGAGTGTTTGGAATGCTTTCTTTGGGGAATAAAATAGGAAAATTAAAGTTTTTATCATAAGGCGTCATAGTTACAAGCGGGATTGGTATCCATTTTTTACGCTCAAATCCGCTAAATTCTTCATTTCCAAGCGCACTGACAATCTCCCTTGCTCTATCGCTTCTGAAATTCACAAATATCAAGCCATCTCCCTTTTTGATTCCACTTGCATCAAAACTAGCAGGCTTGATAAATTCATCAAAAACTCCTTGATTATAGTGTTCTTGAATGTATTGCTTAGGCGATATGGTTTGCAGATTCTCCGCACAAACAATCACATTATACGCCTCTTCCACACGCTCCCAGCGATTATCCCTATCCATAGCATAGAATCGACCGCTAATGGAAGCAATTTTGATATTTTTATTTTGGATTCTACACTCCACTTCTTCTAAAAATTTCAAAGCAGTTTGTGGCAAGACATCCCGCCCATCTGTGATTAGATGCAGTAAAATCTCAAATCTCTCTTGCAATCCTTCAGCTAGGGTAAGAATATGCTCTAAATGCGAATGCACTCCACCATCACTCATTAATCCCACTAAATGAATCCGCTTACATTCCTTTAAAACTTCCAAAGCAGGATTGCCTAAAAGGCGACCCTCTTGAATAGCTTGGTTAATTTTCACCAAATCTTGATACAAGATTCTCCCACTTCCCATACACATATGCCCCACTTCAGAGTTTCCCATTTGCCCCTCTGGCAATCCCACAGAAAGCCCATAAGTTTTTATCATTCCATAAGGAACTTCCTTAAATAATCGATCATAATTAGGCTTCTTAGCCTCAAAAAATGCATTAAACTTCTCTTGCTTACTATAACCAATCCCATCTGTAATAACCAAAATTGTTTTCATAATTCATTCCATTCTTTTTAAAGTTTATTTAGATAGAATCCTATCCAATTTTTTTATAATTTTTAATTGAAGTTTGATGAATGTTGTATTATTTTTATGAATTTCTAAACATTAACCTGTTTCAATATATCACATTTCGCGCTGCCATTGCCTTTTTTGTTGCATTTTTGATGACTATTTTTTTAATGCCCTATTATATTTTATGGGCAAGTAGCAAAAAGGCTAATCAGCCCATCTCACAATTTGCACCCAAAAACCACCAACAAAAAGTCAATATTCCAACAATGGGCGGAATCGTTTTTGTTTTTTCTACCTTAATTGCAGCCTTGCTTTGTGCTAAACTCAATAATTCTTATGTGATTCTTGGAATCTTAAGTCTTATTTTATTTTCTAGCATTGGGATTTATGATGATTTCTCCAAAGTAATGCAAAAGAAAAATGCAGGAATGAGCGCACGGACAAAGTTTGCATTACAAGGATTAAGCGGACTTTTTATCGCATTGGGGCTTTATTTTTATGGAATGAATAGCCACCTTTATCTCCCTTTTTTAAAAAATCCCATTTGGGATTGGGGGATATTAAGCCTTTTATTTTGGGTGCTAGTTTTTGTTGCTACTAGCAACGCAGTCAATCTCACTGATGGCTTAGATGGATTAGTGGCAATTCCCTCCATTTATGCGCTTGTTTCTTTAGGAGTTTTTGTTTATGTTGCAGGTCATTCAGGGCTTAGTGCTTATCTTTTGTATCCTAAGATTCAAGAGAGTGGAGAAGTTGTGATTCTCTCTGCAGCACTCATTGGCGCTCTTATTGGATTTTTGTGGTATAACTGCCACCCTGCACAAGTTTTTATGGGCGATAGTGGAAGTCTCGCTATCGGTGGATTCATTGCTTATATGGCAATTATTTCAAAAAATGAAATTTTACTTTTTGTGATAGGATTTATCTTTGTTGTTGAAGCCCTATCCGTGCTCTTGCAAATTGGTAGCTACAAAACAAGGGGCAAAAAGCTCTTTTTAATGGCACCACTCCACCACCATTTTGAAGAAAAAGGCTTAAAAGAAAGTAAAATTATCGTGCGATTTTGGATTGTAGCTCTAATGAGTAACCTCATCGCACTTTTAACCCTCAAACTTCGCTAAAGGATATGAATGCTTTTTTTACTCGGATATGGCAAAACCAATCAAGCAATTGCTGATAAATTTAGCCCTTGCTACATTTTTGATGATAACTTTAAGGAAGTCTCTAAAGATTCTAAAGGCAACACGCTTTTGCCCTCAAACCAACTAAAAGATTATTTAGAAAAATACCCTAACGCACAAATTATCACAAGCCCAGGTATCCCTCCACAAAATCCGATGATAAAGCTTAGCCAACCCATTAGTGAATATGATTTTTTTGCCTCCACAATGCCCTTTAGCGTGTGGATTAGTGGAACCAATGGAAAAACCACTACCACGCAAATGCTAACCCACCTCCTCCAAAACAAAGGTGCTCTTAGTGGCGGAAATATTGGCACTCCCTTAGCTAATCTTAACCCAAAAGCTCCCCTTTGGATTTTAGAAACTAGCTCTTTTACAATCCATTACACCAATATAGCTAGACCCAATCTATACCTACTTTTACCCATAACCCAAGATCACATTAGCTGGCATGGCAATTATGAATCTTATATCGCAGACAAACTCAAACCTCTTTTGTCAATGAAAGACAAAGAAATAGCCATTATCCCCCAATCTTTGCAGTCTCATTCTTTTTGTCAAAAAACCCTAGCTAAACTTTTTTTCTACTCTGATTCTCAATCTTTAGCAAAGCAGTTCTTCCTAGATCTAAACAAAATTACCTTTAAAGAACCCTTTTTACTCGATGCCATTCTTGCTCTTAGTGCTACACGGATTCTCTTTAATGAGGTGGATTATGATTTGCTTAATAGTTTTAAAATCGGCGCTCATAAAATTGAAGAATTTTTTGATAGCCAAAATCGCCTTTGGGTTGATGATAGCAAAGGCACTAATCTTGATGCCACAATGGAGGCTATCAAACGCTATCAAAATAAAGCACTCCATTTGATTCTAGGAGGAGATGACAAAGGTGCAGATTTAACGCCACTTTTTAAATTGATAGAAAAATGTCAAATCACCCTTTATGCCATCGGATCAAATACCCAAAAAATAGCTCTTTTGGCTAAAGATCACCATATCCCTTGTTTTCCTTGCCACACCCTAGAAACTGCGGTGCAAAAAATCCACAAACACCACACACAACAAAGTGTCGCAATGCTTTCACCTGCTGCAGCAAGTTTAGATCAATTTAGCTCTTATAAAGAAAGGGGTGATAAATTTAAAGTCTATGTCCAATCTCTCTAAATTTTAATATTTGTTTTGCAAGCTTTCATTAATAAACTCTTCAAAACGCATTAAAATAGTATTGATAGGATGACTTTTTCGCTTCAAACTATAAAAATGTCTCTCTAAATTAAGATTAACAATTTCAATAGAAAATAAAATGCCATTTTTCAGCTCTTGCTCTATAGCTACTTCAGAAAAAACCGCAATAGCTCCTTTATTTACCACCAAATCTTTAATAGCCGTTGTCCTATCTAATTCTAAAAAAATTGGAACTTCTTTTTTTAATTCTCCCAAAGCATTTAAAAAGCTATCCCTTAATCCCGAACCATATTCCCTAAAAATCCACTTTTTATCTAATAATTCATCAATATAACGCGGTTTTGAAGCCAAAATAAAATCATTACTTGCTACAATCAAACGATCTTCACACAAAACTTCACGAATTAACCCCTCACTTTGTGCATATTCTAGCCCAATTTCACCCTCCACTAATGCCAATTCTACGCTACCATTTTTTAAGAGATTTAAGCATTCTTGAGTGTTATAAATCTTTAAATTAACCTTGACTTTTGGATATGCCTTTGCAAAATCAAATAAGATTCTAGGCAAAAAATACTCCCCTATAGTGTGTGTGGCTACAAGATTAATTTCTCCTATCAAAACACCCTCTTCTCCCAAAGCTTCCAAACTCGAATAATAACTCTGCACTACTTCCACCCACAAACTCCCAAGATATAAAGCTCTTGTTGTAGGGACAAGCCTTTTCCCCAATCTCTCAAAAAGAGTGATTCCAAGCATTTTTTCTATATTTCTAATAAGCACCGAAACATTTGGCTGTGTAATTTTAAAATTTTGCGCGGTTAAAGTCGGACTTTTGGTATGCAATAAATCTAAGAAAATCTCTAAATCTCTAATTTTCAATTTCACCCCTTTTTTATTTAAAAAATCTTAGAATCCGATATAAAAGCCATTTTATTTTTGTTGTTAAGTATTCCATATTTTTAATTAAATTAATATATTTTTATTATGATACATTTGGTGCTATAATCCCACAAAAATTCTCAAATAGGGGTTGGAAATGTTAAGAAATAAACATTTATTTCAAATAATTTCTTCAAATTTCAAAGGACTTTTATTGGTTAGCTTAATTGTTGCCTTTGCCTTTTATCTCTCTGGAATCCAAGCCATTCAAGACATCACCCATTTAGCTGCTACTGCTTTTGCAATTATCATTGGAGCAGCCCTCTCGCCTTGGTTTTTTAGATTCCAACACACACTCCAAGCAGGTGTGCATTTTAGTGCTAAAAAACTTTTGCGACTAGGAATCGTGCTTTATGGATTTAATATTACTTTTAGTGAGCTATACAGCATAGGTTTTTACGGATTTTTGATTGCTTTTATTGTGATTGTAAGTATTTTTTTAATTGCCTTATTTGCAGGGACAAAAATCTTTAAGCTTGATAGGGAAACTTCTATGCTTGTGGGTGCTGGAAGCGCTATTTGCGGTGCTGCTGCAGTTTTAGCTCTTGAATCAAGCCTAAAATCCGATTCTTTTAAAGGCGTTGTTGCCGTTGGTAGCGTGGTAATTTTTGGCTTGATTGCGATGTTTTTATACCCCATTGCCTTTAGCACTGGAATCATACCCTTATTAGATAGCAATGGAATGGGGCTTTTTATGGGAGCCACTTTGCATGAAGTTGCCAATGTTGCTGGTGCTGCTGAAATGGCAAAAGAGATGACAAATGGAATCTTCACTCAAAGTGCTGCTAATCTTGCAGTCATCATTAAAATGATGCGTGTGATTTTACTCGTGCCTTTTTTATTGATTGTTGCTTATTTTGTCGCTAGGGATAACAATGCGCAAAACACCTCCCAAAAAACTAGCAAGAGAATTGACATTCCTTATTTTGCCTTTATGTTTTTAGGGGTTATTGTGCTTAATACTTTTTTAAGCGCCCATAAAGACACACTTATTTTAAATGTCTTTAGCATTCAATCTATTGTTGAAAGCGGTCGATTCCTTTGCACACTTTGTATTGTTTATGCTATGGCTGCTTTAGGACTTCAAATTGATTTTAAAAAATTTATCAAATTAGGTGGTAAAGCCTTTGGTTTAGCCTTTTTGCTCTTTCTCATCTTAATCTTTGGGGGATATTTACTAACCCTCTGCTTCCAAGGAATCCTTTGGTAATTTTGCCTACTTTAGAGGCAATTTGCCACTGCCTCATCTAAATAATAGATATTTAAATACCCTGCTTCTACCAAATCAGTTCCAAGCAAAGATGCAGAATGCCCTAAATAACAATTAATTAGAATCTTTTTATCTTGATTTAAAACTTCTTGCAATTCTTCTTTGGTTGTAATATTTCTAGCACCCCTTAAATGCCCTCTTCTAAAATCCTCTGGCATTCGGATATCCACACAAATCCACTCTTCATTTTCTAAAATATCTTTTAAATCTTCTTTATAAATCGCCTTTGCAAGACTTTTATAATTTTTTCCGTAATACTGCATTCTTATCCTTTTACAAAATAACTTAAAGCACTTTTGCCAAACTTTCTTGTTTTTACACATTCAAAATCACCTAGTTTTTGAGGGATTTTAAGGCTAGAAATATGCTCTAATACCACAATGCCAAAAACATTAGAATCCAAACTCTTAACCACCTTAAAGCATTTTTCATAAATTCCCCCCATTCCCTCGCGCATATCAAAAGGTGGATCAAAATAGCCAATACTAAAATCCTTAATTCCCTTTAGTGTTTCTTTGTAATTTTCAAAAGTATCGCCAAAAATAACTTGACAATCACAATCTTTACAGACCTTTTGAATATTGCTTTTTAAAATTTCATAAGATTCTCTATTTTGCTCAAAAAATATAGCACTTTTAGCTCCCCTGCTTAACGCTTCAATGCCAACACTCCCACTCCCTGCAAAAAACTCTACAAAATTAGCTCCTACTACATCATAATTTAATGTATTAAAAAGCGACTCTTTTAAGATTGCTTTAGAAGAACGAGTGATTTCCAAAGGAGCCATTTGAAGATTCCTGCCTTTAAAAACTCCGCCAATAACCTTTAGAGTTGCTTTTTTAAAATTGTCTGTTTGCATCTTTATCCTTCCAATGCTCTAAAATAATGCCCTCAATCTCTCTTGCATATCGCTCCAAAACATCACGAATCTTCTCATGTAAAACATCATCTTTTTTCTCTTGCTTGTAAAACTCTATATCACTTAACACTTCATTCCAATTCACACTCTCCACATTGGTTTGTTTAATCTCTTCCTCGCTCTCTCCCTTATATTCCTCTTTGATTTTTTTTCCATTCTTAATTGATTCATAAAATATCCGCAATCTCTCCAATAAAACCTCTTTGGTAAAAGGCTTATTTAAGTTAGCATTTTCATATTCACCAATCAAAAAAACGGGCTTTTGAGAATCAATAGGCTGAGTAGCAACTACAAAATCACACACCTTGTAGCTTGTCAAATAATCTTTTAAATACATTTCCAAAGTTTTACCCAACAAAAGAGAATCGCTAATAAGAGCTATTTTCATGCTTTTCCTTAAAATTTGTAAAGAAAAATTTTAAACATTATATTAAAAAAAATACAAAAAAGTAAGGGAAAAAGAATTCAAATAAAGCAAAAAATCAAAATCACACCACTGCACTTCATAATCAAATTTCAAAAACTCAAATCCACTAAAATCTTTAGCTTTAATAAGCTTTATATATTTTTTTGCTATAATCCACCTAATTTATTTCAAGGAGTTTTTATGAAAGTGATTGTTATCCAAGGTCCAAATCTTAATATGTTAGGTATTAGAGATCCTAGAATCTATGGACCTGCAAAACTTGAAACAATTCACCAAAATATTCAAAACCACGCTGAACAAATTGGCTTAGAAGTGGATTTTTTTCAAAGTAATTTTGAAGGAGAAATTGTCGATAAAATCCAAGAAGCACTCGGACAATACGATGGAATTGTCATCAATCCAGCTGCTTATTCTCACACTTCTATTGCTATTCGTGATGCTATTAGCGCGGTTAATCTCCCAGCTATTGAAGTGCATATCAGCAATATCCATGCAAGAGAAGATTTTCGCCACAAAAGTATAACCGCAGGAGTTTGCGCAGGAGTTGTCGCAGGGTTTGGTCCTATGGGCTATCATTTAGCATTACAGGGGCTTTCACAGATTCTTAATGAGATTCAAGCTATCAAACAAGCTAGAGAACAACAAGCTCAAGCCACAAATTCATAGTCTAAGTTTATAAAATATGGAAAATTTCATTATTAGAGATGAAAATGCCCTTTATTTTGAAACACACTATAGTTGTGATAATGCCATTTTTTTAGCCATTGGTCAAAAAGGATATTTCATTACCGATGGTCGTTATGAGACAGAGGCAAAAGAGCATATTAAAAGCACTCAATATGAGATTGAAATTCTAATTAGCCACGATCTCATACGCACTGCAAAAAATATTTTAAAAA
This sequence comes from Helicobacter colisuis, assembly GCF_023646285.1. Taxonomy (NCBI): domain Bacteria; kingdom Pseudomonadati; phylum Campylobacterota; class Epsilonproteobacteria; order Campylobacterales; family Helicobacteraceae; genus Helicobacter; species Helicobacter colisuis. The sequence continues at coordinate 363,253 of NZ_JAMOKX010000001.1, forward strand.
AATATGAAAAGGCTACTTTTATTTTTAATCCACAAGAATTTTCACTCTATTTTTACGAGAAACTCACCAGTGGTTTAAAAATCAACTTTGTGCCCAAGCCAAATTTCCATCAAGAAAAACGAATCTGTAAAACCAAAGAAGAAATTGCACTTATTGAGCATTCTCAAAAGCTAAATATTAAAGCCTTTGACAAGTTTGCAGCGTGGATTTCTAAAAATGCTAAAGACAAAAATGAGGCTTTTTTGCATTTTAAATCCCAAGCCTTTTTAACCAAAAAAGGCAAATATGATTTAAGCTTTAATCCTATTGTTGGAATCAATGCAAATGCCGCAAAGCCACATGCTCTGCCCTCTAATGATCAGCTCTTAAAAGGCGATTTGTTGCTTTTTGATGCAGGAATAAAATACCAAAGGTATTGCTCAGATAGGACAAGGACAGGGTATTTTGGCAAAAACGGCTTTAACTTCAAAAAAGAGCAACATTTCAAAGATTCAACACTACAAAAAATCTATGATATTGTTTTAAAAGCACAAGAAAATGCTATCAAACACGCCAAAGCTGGAATGTTAGCTTGTGAAATTGATGCTCTAGCGCGCAATGTTATTGAAAAAGCGGGTTATGGCAAATATTTTGTGCATTCTACAGGTCATGGCATAGGCTTAGACATTCACGAACTTCCCATTATTTCAGCACGCTCTAAAACTCGCATTGAAGAGGGAATGGTTTTTTCTATTGAACCTGGCATTTATATTCCCAATAAATATGGCGTTAGAATCGAAGATTTAGTGGTGATAGAAAGCAATGGAGCAAGAATTCTTGGAGAATAAACCTTGCTTGAATTCTTATTTTGGAAGCAAATCTTACAAAATTACTTCACTCAAAAAAGACTTTTTGCTCTACACCCCTAAACACTTCCCCAAAAACAATACCTTTTCTCTTACAAGAAAAATCCCAAAATCTCGATTCATACGCCCACCAAGCCCTTATGATTTGTTTAAAAATAATTCAAAGCTAAAATCTTACACACTTTTAGGTATAGGTAGCAATCAAGGAGATTCTTTGACAATTTTTTGGAAACTTTTTTTAAGGCTCAAAAAGAAAAATGCTATAATTGCTTATTCACCTTTTTTAAAAAATCCAGCCTTTGGATACACCCAACAAGCTGATTTTTATAATGGTATAGTTTGGATTAAAACACAACTTTGTTGTGCTGATTTTTTTAGTTTTTGTTTTTACTTGGAAAGAATTTTTGGGCGAAAAAGAAAAAGAGAATTTAAAAATGCGCCAAGGACTCTAGATCTTGATATTTTAGGATTCAAAAACAAAACTATTCGCTTCAAACATTTGTGTATTCCACACAAAGAATGGGCAAATAGACCAAGTGTAACTATCCCTCTTAAAGGATTTTTATGAAATTATTTACTTATAATGCTGAAACTTCTGCCCTTGCTTTAGCGGAAGCCAAGAAAGAACTCGGTGATGAATTTTCCATCATCTCACAAAAAAAACTTGCCGATGGTAACTATGAAATCTCTGTTGCCATTAGCGAAGAAGATTTAAAACAGCTCAAAACCAAGCAAGAGCAAACTAAAAAAGAGCAGCCACTTCCTATTAGAAACAACAATATCGCAGAGCGTCTAGAGCTCATTGCCCAAAAAGAGTTAGAAAGAAAACGCGCCGCCCAAAGTCTGCAGAATCTACCCGAAGATGTTTCCTTACAACTCTCTGATGCAGTGCGCCAAATCTCTCAAATCGCTGGAGTTAATACTAAGATTCCGCCAAAATCCACTTATCCAAAAGAGTTACCATCACCTCAAATTAAAGATGATTCCACTCCCCAAAAACCCAAAGAAACCGCTAAAGTAAAGAAACAAGAAGAAATCCAAGATCTATCAAATTTAAGAATTATTCGCAGTGAAATTGATAAACTTAATGATAAAATCAAACTTATACAAAATATGTTTTGGGAAGAAAGGGGACCTAAAAAAGAAGGCTTGATTATCCCTCACGAATTTGCAGAAATCTATCGTATTGCCAAAGCAAGCGGAATGGCAAAGGAGCATTTAGAAAAAATTATGCAGCTTACTTTGGAGTTAATGCCTATTAAAATGCGCGAAAATTCTGTGCTAATTAAGCGTTATTTCCGTGAAGTTTTGAGAAAAATGGTCTATGCAAGAACAGAAAATCTAAATAATAATGTCAAAAACATTATGATGCTTGTAGGTCCAACTGGGGTGGGTAAAACCACGACTTTAGCCAAACTTGCTGCGCGCTATTCTAGAATGCTTAATAAAAACTACAAAGTAGGAATCATCACCCTTGATACTTACAGGATTGGTGCAGTAGATCAACTTATGTTTTATGCTAAGAAAATGAAACTAAGCATTGACACTGTTGTGGATACAGAAGAATTTGTTGGCGCACTTGATTCGCTTAAATATTGCGATTATATCTTAATTGACACGGTCGGAAGCTCCCAGCACGATAGAGCCAAACTTGAATCTCTTAAAAGTTTTGTCAATGCTGATCCTAACACCAAAATTGATGTAAGTCTTGTAATGAGTGCAACCACAAAATATGAGGATTTAAAAGATATTTATCACACCTTTTCTACACTAGGGATTGACACGCTTATTTTTACTAAACTAGATGAAACTCACAGCTATGGAAATATTTTCTCTCTTATTTATGATACAAAAAAAGCAACTAGTTATTTTTCAATCGGACAAGAAGTGCCCAATGATTTAATGGTCGCTACTAGCGATTTTTTAATTGATTGCTTGTTAGATGGATTAATTCGATAATGAAAAATCAAGCTGCAAATTTAGAACTTCTCCTTGACACAACAAAAAAAACTAATACCAAATTTATCACCATTACAAGCGGAAAAGGTGGAGTTGGAAAATCTACCTTTAGCGCAAATCTTGCTTATAAACTTTGGCAACTTGGCTTTAAAGTTGGGATTTTTGATGCAGATATTGGACTTGCAAACTTAGATATTCTCTTTGGAGTCCGATGCGAAAAGAATCTCTTGCATGTGCTAAAAAATCAAGTTAAGCTAAAAGACATTATTATCCCTATTGAACACAATCTTTATTTAATTCCAGGTGATTCAGGCACAGATATTTTTCGCTACAAGAGCGAATTTATGTTTGAAGCGCTCATTGAAGATTCTAGCTTTTTAGATTCTTTGGATTTTATCTTAATTGACACAGGAGCAGGAATTGGAGAATACACCCAAACTTTTTTAAAGAATAGTGATGATTCCATTGTGATTACAATCCCAGATCCAGCAGCTATCACTGATGCATATGCCACTATCAAACTTACTGCTACTTTCAAAGATAGAATCTTTATGCTCATTAATATGACAAAAAATCAAGAAGAAGCCGAAATGATCTTTAACAAAATCCAAAAAATTGCACAAAATAATATTGAAAATATTCGCTTAGAATACCTCGGAAAACTTACTAAAACACCACTCATTAGTCGCTACAGCAAAAATCGCGCTCTTTTTGTCAAAGAGGAGCCAAACTGCAACGCTTCAATGGAAATTGAAAAAATTGCAAGATCCTTAGCAGCAAAATTGGAACAAAATGTGCTAGTGCAGGAAGATAAAAAGTTTGGGAAATTTCTCAAAAAAATTTTAGGACATTTTTAAAATTTTAAGGATGAATTTATGGCATTAAAAATGGATAATTTTTTAAGTTTTGCGATTGTAAATGGATTTTTTATCGGACTTTTATTATCCTTTTTAAAGTTTGATGAACCAGAAATGATTGTTGCTTGGACGCTTATTTCAACCATAGGATTTTATTTAATCACTTTAGTAAGTGTTTCTCTTTTTGTGCATTTTATCAATGATCAAGAAACAAGTGATAGACGCGCTTCTTATAATGCAACATTAGAAGAATATATTCAAGAATTTGACAAACGCGAAAAAGTTGCAAACAAAATTCGAGGTTTCTTACGCGCTATGGAAAAAACTATGCACGAAGAAGAGCAAGAGGACAAAGTCGCTCAAACTAGCAAACCAAAGAAAGAAAAAGCTAATGTTGAAAACTTCTAGAGGATATGAAAATATCATCAAACAAAATCAAGATAATCTAGCATTAGCCTATTTACCTGCTCTCAAAGCACTTGCAGCAAGACTTAAAGAAAGATTACCTGCAAGTGTAGAATTTTCTGATTTAGTGTCCATAGGCACAGAAGAACTTATCAAACTTGCACGCAAATACGATCAAAACCTTAATGATTCTTTTTGGGGTTATGCAAAATCAAGAGTTTATGGTGCTATGCTTGATTATTTAAGGGGGCTTGATTGTATGAGTCGCCAAACAAGAACACTCGCAAAAAGCATTGATAAAGAAATTGCAAAATACTATAACGAACACCAAGAAGAACCAGATAATGCCTATCTTAGCAAGATTTTAAATGAAGATATTGAAAAAATCAAAGAAGCAAGAAATGCTAGTGAAATCTATGGAATCTTGCCACTAGATGAAGAATTAAGTGCAACACAAGAAGATAAAACTTTTAATAAAATAGAAAAGCAAGAACTAGTTGAAATTATTCAAAATATCTTGGAATCTGCATCACAAAATGAACAACTTGTAATACAGCTTTACTATTATGAAGAATTAAACTTTAAAGAAATTTCAGAAATTTTAGAAATTAGCGAATCAAGGATTTCACAAATCCACAAGGCTGTAATTCGTAAAATCAGAGCATACCTTGAAGAAAGGGGGATAGATGGCTGATATATTAAGTCAAGAAGAAATTGACGCGCTATTAGAAGTCGTGGATGATGGGGGAGCAGAACCCGAAACCTTTGAAAAACCAGCCACCATTCATCAAAGACAAATCACTCTCTATGACTTCAAGCGTCCCAATCGCGTTAGCAAGGAACAATTAAGGGCTTTTAGGGGGATTCACGATAAAATGGCGCGTTCTCTCTCTAGTCAAATTTCAGCTATTATGCGCTCCATTGTTGAGATTCAACTCCATAGCGTGGATCAAATGACTTATGGGGAATTTCTAATGAGTTTGCCAAGTCCAACAAGCTTTAATGTCTTTTCTATGAAACCCCTTGATGGAACTGGTGTTTTAGAAATTAACCCAAGCATTGCATTTCCTATGATTGATAGGCTTTTAGGGGGCAAAGGCGATCCTTATGAATCAACGCGCGAATTTAGCGATATTGAGCTTAATTTATTAGATACTATTTTGCGTCAAATGATGCAAAACCTAAAGGAAGCATGGGCGCCTATTACAGAGATTTTCCCCAATGTAGATGTTAAAGAATCAAGTCCCAATGTTGTACAAATTGTTGCACAAAATGAAATTGTCATCATGGTGGTTATGGAGATTATCATAGGACATAGTAGTGGAATGATGAATCTTTGCTACCCTGTTATTTCTCTAGAATCTGTCCTTTCTCGCCTTGCTAGTCGTGATATTATGCTTAGTGAAACTAGCTCTAAAAAATCTCGCAATAAAGAGCTTCAAGCCCTTTTGGGTGGAGCCAAAGTCAATGTTGCTGCTATCCTTGGTGAAACCAAACTCACGCTAAGGGAAGTTTTGGATTTGGAAGTAGGCGATATTATGCGACTTGATCGACCTGCTGATGACACCGTGATTATTAATGTAGATGGTAGGGAAAAATTCCTAGCTGGTATTGGGCTACACCGATACCGCAAAACTATTGAAATCAAAGAAATGATTAAAACCGAAAAAGATCAAGTCAAAGAAATCTTAGAAATGCTTGAATCACAACGAAAATCAAGAGCGAATGAAATTGAAGATGAATAGGAGAAAATATGCTTAATAATTTTTTAAACCTCATCACACAAGAAAGTATCTCCACTATTGAAGGTTTATTAGGTCAAGCCCCAGATGTTAGCTATTTGCAAGAAAAAGATAATGACAAATCTGCTATTGAAGCTCCTATGGCTAGAGTGGATATTGAAGCAGACAATGGTGCTAAACTTGCTTTTTTTATTTCTCCAAAAGTCGCGACTGCCCTTGCTGATATGATGTTAGGCGGAGAAGGAAGCGCAAAAGAAACAATGGATGATGATGATTTAGATGCAACCAAAGAGATTGTATCTAATATTTTTGGCGCAGTTTCTACTTCTCTTGGTGCACAAAAAGAATTGCCAAAGCTTAGCTTTAATCTCAAAAATATTCAATTTATCAGCGAAACCTCTGATTTAGAAATCGATCATTTTGCGAGTTTTTATACTTTTTCTTTTAACTTAGGTGGTATCCAAGATTCTTTATTTTTGGCTTTTTCGGAAACTTTTGAGAATCTTTTCAAAGAAAATCCCCAAGAAACCCCCCAGGAATCACCCCAACCTTCACCCCAAAATACAAGTCATCAAGATGACACCACCTTAGAATTCAACAATGCAGAAATGAAAAATATGGCAATGTTGCTTGATGTGCGTTTGCAAGTCAAGGTGCGAATTGGACAAAAAAAAATGCTTTTAAAAGATGTTATTGCTATGGATATTGGAAGTGTTGTAGAATTAAACCAGCTTGCCAATGATCCTTTAGAAGTCTTGGTAGATGATAAGGTGATTGCTAAAGGAGAAGTTGTGATTGTAGATGGAAACTTTGGAATCCAAATCACAGAAATAGCTCCTAAAAAAGATAGAATCGAACAACTTATGTAAAGCCTTAAAATAATATCAAATCCTTTAAGGCGTTTATAGCAAATCACATCCAATCAATAATCTTTGTAACCTCTTGGACCTCAAAGCATTTAATGCCTAGATTTTGCGAAGGTTTTTTAGGCAAAATTACCTTATCAATCCCTAAAGATAACGCTTCTTTAAGCCTTTGCTCCACATTAGGCACCTCTCTAATATCTCCTACCAAACTCACCTCACCAATAAATACACTTTGTGGTGATAACACGCGATTACGAAAGCTTGAAAGAATCGCTGCAACAATGGCTAAATCCGCTGCTGTTTCCAAAATTTTAATTCCGCCTGTTACATTAATGAAAACATCATAGCGGTTAAGCGGAATCTCAAGCTTTCTCTCCAATAGAGCTAAAATCATATTTAAACGATTTGTATCAAAACCTGTGCTAGATCGTTTTGGCATACCATAAGCACAATCGCTCACTAAGGCTTGAACTTCTAAAACTAGCGCCCTACTTCCTTCCAAAACCACGCTTAAGGCACTTCCTGGACTTGAAGTCTTTTGGGAAAAAAATATTCTTGATGCTTCTTTAGCCCCCACAAGCCCATTACTTCTCATCTCAAAAATCCCAACTTCACTAGTATTTCCAAAACGATTCTTAAAACCCCTTAAGAATCTTAATTCACGACTAGAATCTCCTTCAAAATACAACACACAATCTACCATATGCTCTAAGATTCTAGGACCAGCAATTGATCCTTCTTTAGTAATATGACCGATAATAAAAACACAGATTCCCCATTCCTTAGCCAATCGCATTAATTCAAAAGTAACCTCACGCACTTGCGAAACACTTCCAGGACTTGAAGCAATTTTCTCACTATAAAGTGTCTGAATACTATCAATGACTAGCATTGTATAATTGCGCTCTTTACTTTTAATAGATGCAATAATTTCTTCTAATTGAATTGCATTTAAAAGATATAAATTTGGATTCATTGCTTCTAATCGCTCCGCACGCAAAGCGATTTGTGAGCTACTCTCCTCGCCACTTACATAAAGGACATTTTTACCCATTTTGGCAAGATTACTAGAAATCTTAAGCAATAAAGTTGATTTTCCAACTCCAGGACTTCCGCCTACAAGATACATTCCCCCAAGCACAATCCCGCCACCAAGCACAATATCAAGCTCACTCTCTCCAGAACTAAAACGGATAAATTCTTCTTCTTTAACCTCTGTAATAGGTGTAACTTTTGAAGTTTGATTTAGGGGATTAAAGGCTTCTATATGCTCTTCTTTTAATTCTAAAAAACTCTCCCAAGCGCCGCAATTAGAGCATTTTCCAAGCCATTTGGAACTTTGAAATCCACAATGCTGACATTCAAAGATTTGCGCCTTTTTCTTAGCCATCTAGCCCCTTAAGAATTAAAAATAGAATCCAAGATTGTCTGAATGTATTTAGCCTCATCAAACTCAATCAAATCTTCTGCACCCTCTCCCACTCCAATATAAAGAATTGGCACACGCAAAGTATGAATAATGCTAAAAATAGCCCCACCCTTACTTGTCCCATCAAGCTTGGTGATAATCACTCCATCAACACCACCCAAAGTTTGACTAAAAACCTTTGCTTGATCTAGGCTAGAAGTACCCTGTGTGCCATCTAAAATCAAAATTTTTCTATGAGGCGCACCCTCTTTTGCTTTGTTGCAGATTCGCAAAATTTTTTGCAATTCATTTTGCAAATTACTTTGATTATGCAATCTCCCTGCCGTATCAATAATCACACAATCCATTCCTTTTGCCACCGCTGAAGTAATCGTATCAAAAGCTACTGCTGATGGATCGTGTCCTTGTTTAGAAGCAACTACTGGGAGACCAAGGCGATTCCCCCAAAGTGTTAGCTGCTCAATAGCCGCTGCCCTAAAAGTATCTCCTGCGCCCAAAATAACACTTTTTCCTTGCTTTTTGTAACGATTAGCCAACTTTGCAATTGTGGTGGTTTTACCCGCTCCATTTACCCCAACAATCAAATCCACACAAGGCTTAGCTTCTACTTGTTTAACTTGCACTTTATCATAATAACTCTCTCCCCTAAAAAGCCTAAGCAATGCAACTTCAAGCTCATTTTTGCTAATCTCATCTCCTAGTGGAGAAAGGATTAACTCAATTAAATCATAATCCATATCTGTTGCAATTAGCACTTCCTCTAGTTCTTCTTTGGTGAGCTTTTTATTGGCTTTTGGAAGTATTTCCCTAATGCTTTGCGCTGTTTTTTGTAAAGTTTTTTTGAGAATATCAAACATTATTTTGCCCTCATCTTTGCTACACTTTGTGATAAATCAAATTCCATCATTTCTTCTGGAATCGCCCCTAAATAATGAATAATATACTCCCCTTTTTCATCATACAAAACAATCAAAGGGATTCCTTCAATTCCTTCTAATGCTTCAAAAAGCTTATCTCTATTTTCTCCATAAGCCAAAGGCAATGAGTATTGATTTTCTTGGATAAAAACTTCAATGCTTTGTTGCAAATTCTCCACTTCTCCCACTAAATCATCAATTGCGATTCCATAAATGCTAATTTCTTCGCCAAATTGCTTTTGCAAATTCTCTAAATGCGCCAAAATAGCAATGCAAGGCTCACACCAAGTCGTAAAGAAAAATAACATTTTTATATTCTTTTTATTAGTAGTAACAAGCAAATCCCGCAAAACATTTACTTTTTTAGGTTCAATATTTTTAAAATTTTGCGTCTTATCTTGCGTATTTTTTTGATTAACAATAAGCTTTTCGCCATTATTCATTAAAATGCCTAAATTATCTAAAATTTCTTGCTTTTGAGTGGTTTCCAAAGTCTCTTTTGGTTTTTCACAAGCACTAAAAAACAATCCAATACCTAAAATCATCACTACTAAGATTACTTTTTTCAAATCTACTCTCCTAAAATTAAAGAACAAAATTATACACTCCTATAAAGAAAAACCACATTAAAGCTTATTTTGCAAATAAATATCCTAAGGCAGAATGACTAAAATTGCCAAATTTCTCAATTGATTCTAAGGGTAGCTTAAGCTCCACAATCCCATAAGCATAAGGCATAACTTCATAGGGCTGGTAAATAAAAACTACACCATCATAATCAATCAAAATCGCGTCAGAAACTTTAAAATTTTCAAAATCAACATAATCTTGCGCTACATTGTCAATTTCTGTAAGATATTTTTGGTATTCTGTCCAAAGTAGCTTTTTTAATTCCAAATTATTTAAATCAATCATTTCATTAAGTGGGACAATTCCCTCCTTTCTTGAAATTATTACGCCCCATTTTCCGTGATTCCCATGAGCACCACCTGTATAGAGATAGCTCGTTCTCTCAAGCACCAAAATCTCATCATCAAAATAATAAAGTCTATCTTTAACCACTTCTTCTAAAGGAAATTTTTTAAGATAAGCCAATGCTTCCATTCCCTCAATATTTTTTAAATATTCTTGCATTGATACTTCCAAAGAAGGCAAAAAAGTCTCCTTAACATTTGCACAATTAAAGTCTTTTTCATACATTAATTCTAAAAGATTTTGAACTTCTAAATCACTAGAGCATAGCACCAAGGCACTCACTTGACTTAAACTATCCTTAGAATAGCGATAAACAACCTCTTGGCTTTTAAGATTAAAAGAATCTTGAAGTGCTATCTTATTTTGAATCTCACCATTTTTAATCACAAAAACCTTTTCTCCACACTTTAGCTCACCATTTTTCAAAACCTTATTAGGCGATATTTCACAGCCTTGAAACTTTTCATTCTTTACCCCAGCAAACAAAATCTCCTGTGCATTTTGCGCAAGATACAATTTTCCTTCCTCAAAGTCATAAATCTTATAAGAAATATCCTCACCCTGCATTCCAAAACCACTAGTAAATGCTAATATTACGCCAACAAACACCTTCAATAAAGCCACCCTAATTTGCATTCTCCACCCTTTAAAATCAAAAAGTTTTAAAAATTCTAGCATTATTTTTAATTTTTTTGCAAAAAACTATTGATTTTTTTTAAAAGCATTGCTATAATTTTACCCTTGCTTTTGTGCGGGAGTAGCTCAGTGGTAGAGCATAACCTTGCCAAGGTTGGGGCCGCGGGTTCGATCCCCGTCTCCCGCTCCATTTTTAAATCATAAAAGTAATGAATTTGATAATAATTAGCCCGGGTGGTGAAATGGTAGACACAAGGGACTTAAAATCCCTCGGACATTGCGTCCGTGCCGGTTCAAGTCCGGCCCCGGGCACCACTATGGTAGTAACAATCAAAATGGTGGCGACATAGCCAAGCGGTAAGGCATGGGCCTGCAAAGCCTTGATTCCCCAGTTCGAATCTGGGTGTCGCCTCCAATTTATGATTTCATTTAAAATTCTAGCTTCTCTAAAAGCTCACACTTTTTTCGGGAGATGGCTGAGTGGTCGAAAGCGGCGGTCTTGAAAACCGTTGAGGGTCACACCTCCGGGGGTTCGAATCCCTCTCTCCCGGCCACTACTTTTGATAATTCTTATCCCACAACAAATTTTCTTAATTCTTTTATTTACAAACCAAAGACTAACTTTCTTCTTATCAAGCAAACCTTAAACTTCTTATTTCTTTGTATAGCGTTTATATTCCTCACCCCAATTACACATTGCTTGTAAAATAGGAATAAAACTTTGTCCTTTTTTTGATAAGCTGTATTCTACTTTCGGCGGAATCTGTGGATATTCTTTGCGTATGATTAGCTCATCGCCTTCTAACTCACGCAAGACATTTGTTAGAGTTTTAAACGATATTGGAGCTAGAATTCTATTAAGCTCATTATAACGCACGATATTGTCTTTATAAAGGCAATAAAGCACACTCAATTTATATTTGCCTGAAATCACATTCAAAGTATAGTTAAATCCACATTCTTGGTAGTTGCAGTTTGAATTTTTTGTATTTTGCATCATAACTTCCTTATTACTTACACTTTACTTTTGGATAGTATCTTACTTAATATATCGTATTGACATTATAAATCATATAAACTAAAATTCTCATACAAATTTAAGACAAATACAATACTTTTCAAACAAAGGAGCAAAAATGAAACATATACTTTTATTAAATGGTGGCAAGAGTTTTGGGCATTCTGCTGGTAGATTAAATGAGACTTTGCATAATATAGCTAAAGAAACTTTATGCAGTTTGGGATTTGACATACGCGAAACACATATAGATAAAGGCTATCAAATAGAAGAAGAATTACAAAAGATTCTAGATTCTGATGTCGTTATTTATCAAATGCCTGGTTGGTGGATGGGTGAGCCTTGGATAGTAAAGAAATATATTGATGAGGTTTTTACTATGGGGCATGGTAAGCTCTATACAAGTGATGGAAGATCAAGAAATGATGAAAGCAAAAAATATGGCAGTGGTGGTCTATCACAAGACAAAAAATATATGTTTTCTCTTACTTGGAATGCACCATTAGAGGCATTTATAGAAAAAGATCAATTTTTTGAGGGTGTTGGCGTAGATGACGTGTATTTGCACCTGCATAAAGCTCATCAATTTTTAGGAATGCAGCCATTACCTACCTTTATATGCAATGATGTTATCAAAAATCCACAAGTAGAAAAATACATACAAGATTACAAACTTCATCTAAACAATGTGTTTAAAGATATGCAATAAGGATTGTGCTATGAGTATAAAGTTAATTGCTATTTGTTATCCAAAGCAAGAATGTAAAGAAAAATTTTTGGAGATTACTTCAAGCCTTGTCTTAAAAAGCAAAAAAAGATGATGGTTGTATATCTTATACGTTAAATGAAGACAATAATGGGAGAATCCTATTTATAGAAGAGTGAGAAAATCAAGAAAAGCTTGATTTACATATAGATAATCAGTCTATCGATATAGAGTATCTAAAAAGCCTAAGTGATAGACAAAGCGAAGTTATATTTTACAAAACAATAGAATCATAAGGATAAATACAATGAAAATACCAAGCAAGATTTGCGGTTTTGCCTTTAGGGGAGATGAATTAGAACCAATAGAAAAACAATTAAGAGATTTACAAGATGATGAGGTGCTTATCAAAAATACAGCAGCATCTCTCAATCCAGTAGATTGGAAAGTAAAAAAGAACAATAATATTATAATGGTGTAGGAATTGCAATCAAAGCCAAAGATACAAGAATAAAACTTCTATCTAGATACGCTTATCATTGTGATTTAAGATATGATGGTAGTTTTGCTGATTATACCATAGTAAAAGCAAGAGCTCTCATACCTGTCAATGATTTTATAAATGACAATTTAGCTACTAGTATGCCTTGTCCTGGTTTGAGTGCATATCAAGCAATCCAAAAAATACCCAACTTATTTGCTAGAGATGTATTGGTAAATGGTGCTGGTGGTATGCTTGGCAAAGTGCTTGTGTCTTTATTATTGTTACATGGAGCTAGGGTATCTATTGTATCCAACAAAATGCATCACAAAGAATTCAATAACAATTTGCCTCCAAGCAGTTTTCTACCATCGGTAAAATAATATTCACGCTTGATAAAATCCTCGCTCCAGCCAGAATCTTTGAGTTTGATATCGATAAATTTGATTCTTGTATCCGTTTCCCCTAGCATTTAACTCCCCACAATATTTTATTGGGTTTTGATTAATTCAAATATTCAATTGTAAATAACCAAACCTTAAAAATATTTAACAAATAGCACACTTATTTTATAAATATCTAAAACAGAGTAATAATACCTATAAATAGCAAAACAAAAGTAAATTAACTCTCAAAAAAACAATATTTATATTATAGCAGTTTCACCACCGCCATAGATTCGCGGTGGTTTTATGAAGCATAAAAGTAGATTTAAGCTATTTTTTAAGGCAAAGTAATTTTAAGCACTCTTCCTTCAACTATTTTTGGAATCCAAAGATTCTCTCCATCGCTCACCATATCTGCTGGTCCTTTCATAGCTGGTAAATCAAGCTTTTCTATCTTTCCATTTTTATCCAAGCGATAAATCACACCTTGCAAATTTTCTCCCCAATCACTTACCAATAAATCTCCATTTTTAGCCCATACTACACCATCTAAAGCACCCAAAGGCTCACTTAATGTGCTTTGCTTTTTAAATCAATCTTATGATGCTTCCTTTAGCCTTTCCATTTGGATCATAGCCCCCAGCAATTAGGCGATTATTCTTTAAATCAAGCAAGATTCCATTAGGTCCGCCAAACTTTAAATCCACAACCACAAAAGTTTTATTGCTTATTTTTAACATTCACTTGATGAATAATCCCTGTCCCTGTGTCGCTCACAAGCAAATTTTCATCATCTAAAGCCACAATATCATTTAAAAAGATTGCACCTTTAATGGGTAGATTCAACACTTCTTTTTTACTTTTTAAATCAAATCCTTTAAGCGTATCAATATCCACTACATACAAAACACCATTGATTGTATTCATACCCTTTGGTGCATTAAGATTGGATAAAAATTTCTTTTCTATAATTTTTCCACTTTTATCAAGCTTTGAAATAAAACCATCATTATCTTTATTAAGTGGCTCTAACTTCTCCCCCACATTCCCCACAAAGACATCTTCACCTACGATAAAAAACACTCTCAGGATCAGAAAACCCCTCAATCTCTTGGGAAAAAGCACTTGTAGCCAAAGCCCCTACCAAAGCAAAACTTACTGCGATTTTTTTAAGCGTTGTTACTCCTTTATCTTAAAATTAAAAATATAACTATAGACAAAATTTTAAAAAATAAGAATAATTATCTAAAAATAAATTTTTAATTTTTAAAACAAATAACAAGCAATCCCAAAGACCAACTTGATTTAAAATCATTTTGTATTTTATCTACTAATTTCATAAACTAATAATCCACCATACACTGCCAAAAGACAAAGCCCAACATTGCAAAGAATATTAAGCAACAATTGCCCATATAATCCATTTTGCAAAAGAAGTAAATTTGTATAAGAAAAAGTAGAAAAAGTTGTAAATGCTCCCAAAAGCCCCACGCCAAAAAAACTCATCAAAATATCTTTGGAAAACAATCTTAATTCTTCATTTTGGACATAAGCAAACAAAAATCCCAAAGCAAAAGAACCTATAATATTAACAAACAATGTAGCTAACAAAGAAACAAATTGCATATTAGTTGCATTAGCTAAAAAGCTAGAAATTTTAAAAGACATTTCATAAACCAAAAAGCGTAACACGGCTCCCAAAAATCCGCCTAACCCCACCAATGCAATCGTGTATAAATTCATTATTCACTCTATTGTTTTAGCTACTCAATTCTTTATTTCTAAGCTTTAATAAATTCCCACTTTTGTGCTTCTTGCAGAATCTCTTTTGCTCCCTTTTTAATAAATTCCAATGCAAAATCTCTCCCTGCTTTTTTACAATCCTCCAAGCTAGAAACAGCACATACTTTAGTATCTTTAAGAATCCTAGAGCCATCAGGAATCCCTAAAATTGCCCTAATAGTTAAATTATCTTTTTCAAATGTTGCGTTAATGCCTATAGGCACTTGACAACCGCCTTCCAAAGTTTTTACAAACTCTCTCTCAGCGCTTGTCTCAAAAGAGGCTTTTGTATCATTTAAAAATTCAAGTAATTTTGCAACTTCGCTATCTACTCTACATTCAATCCCAAGTGCTGCTTGTCCCATAGCAGGAATCATAAAATCAAGTGGCACAATACAATCCACTTCCCCTTCAATCCCTAAGCGATTTACTCCAGCTTGGGCTAAAATAATCGCATCAAAATCCCCTTCTTTTAGCCTTTTAAGTCGCGTTTGCACATTCCCTCTTAAACTCATACAATCCAAATCTTTTCGTAAAGTATTAATCTGCATCACACGCCTTAGTGAAGTTGTCCCCACTTTTGCACCCTGTGGCAATTCTTGTAAATTCTTGTATTTAAAACTTAAAAAACTATCTCGCACATCCTCGCGTTTGGTAATCGTAGCTAACCCAAGCCCTTCAACAAATTCCACGGGAACATCTTTTAGGCTATGCACCGCTACATCAATTTCACCTTGTAGCATTAACTCTTCTAATTCTTTAGTAAAAAGCCCTTTCCCACCAATCTTAGCTAAAGGCACATCAAGAATCTTATCCCCCTTAGTTTTAACGATTTTTAATTCTACTTGCAAATTAGGATATTGCTTCTCTAAAGAATCCTTTACAAAATTTGCCTGCCAAAGCGCTAAAACACTTCCCCTTGTGCCTATGATAATTTTTTGCATCTTTAATCCTTTATTTCTTTTTCTATAACTTCCACATCAATAATATCAGAATGTTGTTTTGCAGAATCCACTTTGACAAACGGCTTAACAAGCATTAAGCCAAAAACACTAAATTGCATTAACAAACCCAAAATATCAGTAAAAGCACCAGGTAAAATCAATAAAATTGCCCCCAAGATTCTAAAAATATTAGATCCCACAAAAGCCTCATAAGTCATCTCTCTTGAGCGCAACTTTCCTAAAGCCTCCCCAAAAAACAATCGGAAATTCAATAAAATCCCAAATCCCAAAAAAGCACTCACAAGAATCTCTAGCACAAATCCTAAAACGCCGATTATATCAATAACTTCATAACTCACAAACACTTCAATAATCAAATACATTACAAGCAAAATAAGTCGCATACAAAACCTTTCTTTTGGGCAAATCTTAAGGCATTTTTATGAAGTTTATCTTCACATTTGTAAAGTCTGCTTAATATTCTCTATCAATGATTCAAAATCAGCAATTTCTAAATTAATTTTTTCTAGATTCTTCCTACACACAAGCTCAATCTTGCCCTCTTCTACACCCTTGCCTACAATAAGTGCATAAGGGATTCCAATAAGCTCAAAATCAGCCATTTTTGCTCCATAACGCTCTTTTCTATCATCTAGCAAGCACTCCAGGCCACTCGCATTCAAAGTGTGATAGATTTTTTCTGCTAACTTGCTTTGATTTTCATCTTTAATATTTGAAACCACAATATCAAGCAAAAAAGGCGCAGTAGAAGTCGTCCATTTCATACCTTTTTCATCATGATTTTGCTCAATAATAGCTGCTAATAGCCTTGAGATTCCAATCCCATAACAACCCATAACAAAAGGCTTTGCTTTGCCCTCTTCATCTAAAAAAGTCGCTTCCATTGCTTGAGAATATTTTTCTCCTAATTGAAAAATATGCCCCACTTCAATACCTTTGGTAAAATAAAGCTTTCCTTTGTGGCATTCTTTACAATAATCTCCCTCTTTAACTTCCAACAAATCCTTAAACTCCAAACCTTCAAAAAGCCCCAAATCCACACCAACAAAGTGATAATCTTCCTCATTAGCCCCACAAATCAAATTCTTCGCATTTCGCAATTCTAAATCAAAATAAATATAAGGACTTTGAGTGAGATTACGCAAAGCATAAGGACCAATAAATCCAGGGAATAAGCCAAGTTTTCTTAACTCTTCTTCACTAACATCAACCATTTCATTAGCCCCACTAATCGCATTAAGCGCCTTAGTTTCATTAAGGCTATCACAACCCCTTAAAAAGAAAAATACAAATTCACTCTTTCTACCATCAAACAAAGCCTTTTTAACCACAGCTTTCAAAGTCCAATAAGAATCGACCTTAAAAAACTCTGCTAAAGATTCAATAGTCCTAATCTGTGGAGTATGAAATTTTGCAAAATTAGCTTCAGGGTGAGTTGATAAGGGCATTTTAGGGAGACGACTAGCTGCTTCTAGATTTGCTGCATAAGCACAAGAATCACACACACAAATCGTGTCTTCCCCACTCTCTGCTAACACCATAAATTCTTTACTACCACTTCCTCCAATAGCGCCGCTATCTGCTTCTACTGCCCTAAAATCCAAGCCAAGCTCTGAAAAAATCGCACTATAAGTTTTTTCCATCACATCAAATTCACGCTTTAAATCCTCATAACTACTATGAAAACTATAGCCATCTTTCATAATAAATTCTCTTCCGCGCATTAGCCCAAATCTCGGTCGAATCTCATCTCGAAACTTAGTTTGAATCTGATAAAAATGCAAAGGCAATTGCTTGTAACTTTTCACATAAGTCTTTGCTAACTCTGTGATTGTTTCTTCATGCGTAGGACCAAAGACAAATTCATTTTCTTTGCGATCTTTAAATCTCAAAAGCTCTTTTCCATAGCGCTCATAGCGACCACTTGCTTGCCATAAACTCGCTGGAGTTACGCAACCTAGCAAAACTTCATTAGCTCCTGCTTCATCCATCTTGCCTTTTACGATTCTAGAAATTTTATCCAAAACCCTTTTACCTAAAGGCAAAAAATTATAGATTCCACTCCCAATTTGCTGAATAAACCCACCCCTTAATAAATATTCATGGCTTTTTAACACCACATCTTTTGGCATTTCTTTAAAAGTTGGGATAAAAAATTTTGAAAATCTCATTAGTCTTCCTTTAGCGGTTTATTATCAGAATATTCACATTTGTATTTTTCAACCATTATTGTCTCTGTGTTTTCTTCAAACAAAAAGCGTAATGATTCAATAATACCATCGCCTTTTGAAGTATTCGCTACAGATTTTAGATTAATCGTTAATTGATGCAAGAAAGTATTAAAGGCATTGTGTAAAGTTTTTTCAATATTTTTTTCATATTCTTTGGGCAAATAACCCTTAGCAATCCCCTTTTGCAATTCTTTAAGACTGGAATCTTTGGCTTGTTGGCGAATTGCTTTAATTAATGGCTCCACATTCAAAGTTTGCAACCAAGCAAAAAATTCTTGAGTGCAACGCCCAACGATTCCATAAGCCACCTTAGCTTGCTCTTCTCTTAGGGCAAGATTCTTTTTGACAATGTCTTGCAAATCATCCACTGCAAAAATATGAATCTTCTCATCATGTATCTGATCAATATCTCGTGGAACTGCTAAGTCAAACCAATAACGCGAAATTTCTTTTTTTTCTACCATATCTTGTGTAATAATAGTATGGGGCGCACCCGTGGCGGTAAAAACAAGCGGAAGCTGATTAATCAAAACTCCCAAATCCCGAAAGCTTAATACTTCAATGTTTGCTTTGGGACTATTTTGTAAAACTTCCTTACGCAAACGCTCTGCATTCTCAATATCGCGGTTTAGCAAAATAATTTGCGCTTCGTGATTAACTAGATGCTTCACACACAACGAACTCATCTCTCCAGCACCTACAACAAGGACTTTTTGTCCCTTTAAATTCCCAAAAACTTCTCTTGCCTTTACCACCGCCGTGGAAGCAACTGAAACTGAATTTTGTGAGATATTTGTAGAATTACGCACACTTGCTGCGCAACGAAAAGCAAAATGGATAGCGCGAGAGAGACTAAGCGAACAGCAACCCAAATCATAAGAAAATTTAAACGCATTTTTAAGCTGTCCTGAAATCTGCGTTTCTCCCACCACAAGACTATCAAGAGAACTCGCCACACTAAAGAGATGGTGGATTGCGGCGATATTATCATACGAATCGGCGTGTTTCTTTAAAGAATCTTCACTAATTCCTGAATAATCACATAATTTTGCAAACAAAAATTCTTCTGCTTTTTGTGGATTATGCACACTCAAAATAAACTCAATACGATTACAGGTTGAGAGAATAACGGCTTCTTCTATAAACTTATTTTCCACCAATTCTAATAATAATTTTTTAGTGTTTTTATTTTTTGTATCTAATGCTAATTTTTCACGCAACGCAATATCAGTATTTTTGTGCGAATAGCTTAAAATATAATAATCCATTTTTTACCTTAAAAATCTCTATTAATCATTTCTTCCATTATTTTTACAAGTTTATCACAAGAATAATTGGAAATAGCTTCAATCCCAACTCTTCCCAAATGTCTTGACAAATCAATGCTTTGTCGTATAGCGCCACTTTCTTTTAGATTCTGCAAGATCCACTCTTGCTCTTTTTTAGGCAACTCTTTTTTAAAGGCACTCTCCAAGCGTTTTTTATCCACTTCATTCAAACTATGATACAAATAAATATAAGGCAAGGTAACTTTTCCTTCCTTAAAATCGCTTAATATTGGCTTTCCAAGCGTTTTTTCATCAGCAGTAATATCCAAAACATCATCAATAATCTGAAAGGCAATTCCCAAATTTCTACCATATACCCTAAAGTCTTTTGCTTCCTCTTGATTTTTGCCTGATAAAAACGCTGCTGCATAGGCTGTTGCTTCTATTAAAGAAGCGGTTTTATGCTCAATCATTGTTAAATATTTAGCTTCATTAGCATTAAATTGTTTTGCCAACTCCACATCCTCCATTTCCCCTATTGCAAGCATAGTTACTGCACTAGAAATGATTCGTGGAATCATTGGAAAATTTTCTTGAAAAGCACTTAACTCACAAAAGGCTTTGGAATATAAAATATCTCCTAGCATAATTGCATTTTTATCCCCTGCAATTGCGTTAATAGAAGGCTGCGACCTTCTTATTGTAGCATTATCAATCACATCATCATGCAATAAAGACGCATTTTGTATCATTTCAATGATTGCACACAACAAAATACATTCATCACTCTTATTAGCAATATTCAAAACAAGCTTACTACGCAACATTTTACCACTTTGAATCTTTTGAGATAATCCCAGAACAATTGGGGATTCTAGCTCTTCTAAAAAATCTTGGATTTTTTGATTAATTTGCGCCAAAACTTCCATTAGCTACCTTCCTTTCATCGATAATATTAAAATCTCGATTGCCCTCATAAATATAATATTTTAAAGTTGCAATTTTTTCTACGCGCTTGTAATCTTTAAAACAAAGCATAAAATAAGGCTCTTCTTTGTAATAGCCATCAATTGGTTTCCACAAGGCTATCTTATAGCAATTTCTTTGATAATCTTCATAAAGCACAAATTGATGCGGAAAAGAATCGTAATTTAAATGCACCACCAATCCATCATTCTTTAGCAAAGTCCAACGAAAATACAAAGTTTTTTGTGCTTGATTAGCTTGTAACTTTATAACATAAAATTCATCTTTTTTTAGCTCCATTGTGTTTTGCGCTTTCCACTCTATAGGAGCAAAAAGCAGAGAAACCCAACTAAGAAGCAAAAAAAAGATTTTATTCATTTTGTGTCAGAATATTCCCCATAGATTCAATGGCAAGATTCTGCGTATGCGTGTGAATCTCTTCAGAGACTTCTTCACTGCTTAAAAGATATTCCAATTCCTCTTCCCAAGTCTCACCCAAGCGCTTCTCTAGTAAAATTTCCATTGCGGCTAATTTCTCCAGAATCCTTCTAAGCTCAACACTGCTTGAAGAGTGAGAAGCATTTAAAACAATCTCTACCCATTTATCTTGTGGCAATCCTTCAAAAATATGATCCATCACACTTCCTTTATTTTTGATTTAATCGCACTAAAACAGAATTTTGGTGTGCATCCAAACCTTCTGTATGCGCTAATATACCGCAATCCTCACCCAATTCTTGAATAGCTTGTTGAGAAAATGCAATAATAGAACTCTTTTTCATAAAATGCTCCACACAAAGAGGGGAGAAAAACTTCGCACTACCGCCTGTTGGGAGCGTATGATTTGGTCCTGCAATATAATCCCCAATTGGTTCTGGCGTATTCTCTCCGATAAAAATCGCCCCTGCGTGTTTGACTTTTGGCAAAATCTCAAGGGGATTTTCTACAATTAATTCCAAATGCTCAGGTGCAATTTGATTCATTAAAAAAATCGCTTCATCAAGATTCTTACTAACAATAATCGCTCCGCGTTGATTGATGGATTTTGCTGTAATCTCCTTGCGCGGTAATTGCTCTAAAAACTCATCTACCTTTAAAGCAACCTCTTTAGCAAGACTTTGAGCAGGGGTGATTAGAATCGAACTTGCCATCTCATCGTGTTCAGCTTGTGAGAGCAAATCCCAAGCAAGATAATCCACTTTTGCATTAGCAGTTGCAATGATTCCAATCTCACTTGGTCCTGCAATCATATCAATATTCACTTCACCAAACACAAGCTTTTTAGCAGTTGCCACATAAATATTTCCTGGACCACTAATCACATCTACTTTTTGCAAACCCTCACAGCCATATGCCATTACGCCAATAGCACTTGCACCACCTATTTTATAAGCTTCTTTGATTCCACAAAGATGCATCGCCGCCAAAAGAAGTGGATTGATTTCATTATTGGGAGTTGGTGTGCAAACCACAATTTCCCTTACTCCTGCAACAATAGCTGGAATCGCATTCATTAAAAGCGAACTAGGATAAGCTGCCTTGCCTCCAGGGATATAAAGCCCTGCTCTATCCACAGCGCTAACCTTTTGCCCTAATATACTTCCATTTTCTTCAAAATCAAGCCAGGTTTTAGGTAGTTGCTTAGAATGGAAAGCATAGATTCTCTCATAAGCTTTTTGTAAGGCTTTTTTAAGCTTTGTATCTAGCTTTTCATAAGCTTCTTGCATTTGATCTTGTGAAATTTTTAAATCCAAAAAATCTTTTGGATTCCAATTATCAAACCTAGAAACTTGCTCTATGACCGCATTTTTACCTTTTTGCTTGATAGCTTCTAATAACTCTTTTACACGCCCTTCAACGCTCAAAATATCCATTGCTCCGCGCTTTAATAATTCTTCAAAACGAATCTTAAAATCGGCATCTTGTGTATTTAATAAGGCAATCATCGCTAATCCTTCATTAATCTATACTTCCAATACTTCCTCTTTTAGTGCGACAAGCACCATAGAATAAAGCATCTTTTTTGTGCATTCTATAAAGCCACCTTTTGAATTTGGACAAGCCTCCATTCTCAAAAGATAATGTTTTTGCCCAATTTGAATAATTTGCTCTGAATCTTTAATATTTTTAAAATCAATTTTTTCATTTAATTCATATTTTTCAAAGCTAAATTCAGGATTTGTGCTTGCTAAAATATTTCTATTATTATCAAAAAGTGCTACAAAAATTTCACTTTTTTCTGAAATAATAGGCGAATCTTGAGGGATAATGTTTTGAATTAATTCCACAATTTTTTGAATATCCAAAACAAAGGCTAATCCCCCAACAACCCGCGCCCCATCTTTAATTCCAGTATAAAATATGATTGTAGAATTATTATTATACAGCGAAGTTTGCTCATAATTTGATGGCACAATTCCTGCATTCAAAGAACCATTTTCAAAACGCTCAATTAAATTAGTCTTTTGATTGTTATCAATCTTAACCTCATCAAGAGCATCAACAAGAATATTCCCTTCTCTATCAAACAAGAAAATATTGTGATATTTTTTCAAGCTTTCACTAAGATTTTTTAAAAATAATTGTAAGTTTTCTTTTTTAAATGCAGAGTGTTTATTTTCATTTTTAGAAAGGATAAAATTAGAAAATTCCGGAATATTTTTAATCCAACCAATCTCATCAACACTTTCTTTTACCCAATTATCCATTAATGTTACGGCGTATTTTGAATAATAATTCACAATATTAAAAAGCGCACCATAAATACCTCTTTGCAATTCTTCAGTTGATTGAACACACAAAGTATTCATTTCTTCACTCAAGATTCTAATGTTATTTAAAATAGGATTAAGCGTATAAGAATGACTTTTAGAGGCAATAATTTCTCCATTAATTACCGCATCTCCAAGCTCTTCGTTAATGTTCTCTCCCTCTGCAATCACAGAATCTAGCTCATCTGTAATTAAAAGCGAATCTTTTAGCATTTCAGCATCTATTTTTTGTTTATTTTGTTGCTTAACATCAAAAGCCACATACAAGGGCAAAATCCGACATACTTTCCAATTCTCAACCAAGTTCCCAATAGGCATAGGTGAAATTTCATTTTGAGATAGCAAACACGCTTTTGAACGAAATTCTGTAAAGTTATAATCACCACAAGCATTCACCTTTAAAGTCTGCCCTATAACGAAATTTTTGGGATTATTTGAAAATAAAATAACATTTCTTTGATTAACAATAACGAGACTTGCTTGTGGAAGTCGATAAGCAAAATGGCGATTTAACCATTCAAAAATACTCTGAAAATCTAGCACAAAAACCGCTGCAAATCGCATAGGTCGCCCCTCTTCCTCACGCAAAGGCAACACAAAGAAAAACTCTTGCCTCTCTTCTTGAAAATCATTTTGGCTATAAAAATCAACTTTACTATAAAAATCCCCAAAAGATTCAAGACTATTTGCCTCTAAGATAGCCGACAAATTAGTCTTGTTTTGCACTTTTGTTAAAAGAGATTTTAATAAATTCCCCTTATCATCAAACAAAAGTATATCTTTATAAACACTGCTGTGATTGGCAAATTCTCTTAAGTATTCAAAAATAGTTTCTTGTGCTCGTGCATTAGCACATTGCTCCAAAATATAACGACTTTTTGAAAAAGCCAGAATCTCGCCATAGCGACTTTGCAAAAAAGCACTTAACATTTCTGAAAAAATCTTTGAAGAGGTTTGCGCCTCTTCATAGAGATTTAAAAAGCTTTGCTCAATAATCGTGTTAATTAGTTTTTCTTGGAGATTCTCAAATTTTTCTTGAGTTTGTTCCATATAATCAAACAAATTAGCCGCAATATCTAAAGAGCTGATTTTGCCCGTTAAAGTCGTCTTGCTAAGCAGGGTATTAAGAGATGAAAATTGAGATCTGTAGCGTTGCGCCATTGGCATATACGCACTTAAGAGATTGAGCGTTGATTGTTCCATTGCTTATTTTCCTTGGAATAAAATAATTTGGACTATTATAACAAGTTATTTTTAAACAAAAGACATAAAAAGTATAAGCTTTGGAGATTATTATTATTTTTTAAAGATTTTTTTGGAAGTATTAATGATTTTAAGAATCCCAACTTAGCAATAAATCTTTTTGAGAGAGAAAATTATCAAAATGATGCGAACCGCCCTCTTCTATTACCAATTTAGAATCTTTAAACTTCTGTGCAGCCACCCTATAATCCAAAATCCTATCACCTTTTTGTAACAATACGCAATACAAACTAGGATTAATAGCTTCCACATAGTATTTTTTAAGGCTCTCAATTAAATCAAGCGTCCAAATAAAACTCTCTCCATTATAAGGGACAGACACCTTGCCAATGGCTGGAAGTAAGGTTTGATACGCGTTTATAACAGGATTAATTAACACTGCTTTAAGTTGATATTTTTCTGCTAAAAAAGTTGCATAATAGCCACCAAGAGAGCTACCTACAAGGCAGATTTTTTGTGTTTTTTGATATTTTTTAATAAAATTTTCTATCAATTCTATGGCTAAATCTGGAACATAAGGTAAGTTAGGAGTTAGTGCATTAGGCGCAAAACTAGCTATCAAACTACCCTTGTAACAAAGCCCAACACTTCTAAATCCATGCAAATACAAAAGCATTTTCTTACCTTACAAATATTTTTAATTTACAGCTTCACAAATCACAAAAGCCTAATTATTTAACTGCTGCTAAAGCTGCTTCATAATCTGGCTCGCTTGTAATCTCACTAACAATTTCTTTATGCACGATTTTACCTTCTGGATTAACCACAAATACCGCGCGTGTAAGAAGTCCCTCAAGTGGAGAACCTGCCAAAATTACTCCATAAGCCTCACCAAATGCTTTATTCCTAAAATCACTCAATGCAACAACATTTTTAATACCTTCTGTTGAACAGAATCTTCCTTGCGCAAAAGGTAAATCAAGAGACACTACAGACACTTCAGCATTAGAAAGACTTGCGGCTTTTTCGTTGAATTTGCGTGTTTGAGTAGCACACACACCTGTGTCTAGTGAAGGCACAACATTGATAATTTGAAACTTACCATTAGCACCACCCACACTTTTTACGCTCAAATCTCCAGCTATAAGATCCACTTTAGGAGCACTATCGCCAACATTTAGAGTTTTACCGCTTAAACTAACTGAATTTCCTTTAAAAGTAACCATTTTATTATCCTTTCTATTTTTAATATGGATTATTATTTTATATTAGCTACCCTAAACTAAAAATAAATTTCTAAAAAATTAGAATTCCTATGAAACCAAAATATACACTCACTTCCTCTCCCCCTTTAGCTTCCTCACTTCAAACCACAACTTAACATATCCACCCTTATACCAAGTTTTATCAGCTTTTATAAAAGTTTCTCCTAGTTTATAAGTAAGACATTCTTTTTCTTTAGGAGATTCTTGATTGAATGGGATATTTAAAAAATCAGCACATTTCAACAATTATTAGATTTGACAATAACCAAATTTTACATTTCTTTAAATTACTTCCACTAAGCAAAACAATACTTCCCTTTAAAGAAGCACTATTATTTGCCCCCACCCCACCGAGCTTATCTTAGTCTCCATCATATTTCAATCCTCTCAAGAATTTTCAAATCAAATCCACTTAGCATACCACAATCATTTTCATCAAATTTAGAAGTAGTAAGCAGTTTAAAATCCCGAATCTCCAAGGCTTTTAGAATCTGCGCACCAATGCCAAGCCCCTTAATGTCCTTGTTTGCCTCTGTAGCAAGGAATATCAAATATCCACCCTCACTTTTTAGCTTGCCTATAGCATTCATCAACCCATTAAACTTTTCTGTATCTTCTAGCAGCATTAAATCCTGTGTGATAGTGTGGAATTTCACTAAAGGGTTTTGTAATGGATTGCCAATTTTAAAAATCGTGTGGATTCGATTTAAGTGATCTTTGATTTTGATTTTTTCTGTTTTAGTTTGCAAAAATTGACAACTCTCTTTTGAAAGAATCGCAATAAGATTTTCAAAGCTTAAACGATATTGAATCAAATCTGAAACATACAAGATTTTTAGGTTATGTTTGATAGAAAATTCACTCAAAAACTTATCGCCTCTCCTAGCCATCAAGCCATCTTCTCTCATAATCTCACAAATTACGCTAATAGGCTTTAATCCTGCTAATTTACAAATATCCACGCTCGCTTCTGTATGCCCTGTCCGCTCTAGCACTCCACCCTCTTTGGCAATCAAAGGAAAAATATGCCCCGGACGCACAAAATCATCAGGCTTTGCATTTGCCCTGCACATAAGATTTATAGTCAAATCACGCTCATAAGCAGAAATACCCGTTTTAGCTTCTTTAGCATCAATAGAAATAGTAAAGGCTGTTTCGTGATTAGAGCTATTATGACTAACCATTGGTGGCAAATCTAGCACATTGGCAATTTCTTTTGTAATAGAAACACAAATAAGCCCTCTTGCTTCTTGAGCCATAAAATTAATTTTCTCTGGCGTGCTAAAGATTCCCGCCATAACCAAATCGCCCTCATTTTCCCTATCTTCATCATCCATTATAATAATCATTTCACCATTTTTAATGGCTTTAATTGCTTCTTCTACTCTTAAAATCGCTTCCATAACTACCTAACAAATAAAAAAATAATCGCGCATTATAATGCAATTAAACTTAAATACTCTAAAGTAGCCACTTCAATAAATCCCTAAAAACAAGCCCTAAAAGAGATGCTTTAATCAAATAATCAAATATTTTTAGGATATTTTCTAAAATTCCTTGACAAAATAATAAAATTCAAATATAATTCCATTTCACTTTTTGTTGGGGTATCGCCAAGCGGTAAGGCAGCTGGTTTTGGTCCAGCCATTCCGAGGTTCGAATCCTTGTACCCCAGCCACTTTCAAAAACTTTCTATAATTTTTACATTTTTTTATCGCGGGGTAGAGCAGTCCGGTAGCTCGTTGGGCTCATAACCCAAAGGTCGGTGGTTCAAATCCGCCCCCCGCTACCAAATCTTTTTAAAAATCCAATTCGTGAGTTAGATTCCTAAACTTAATATCTTCTAATTGCTTTTTAATTTGCTTGTTTTCTTCTACTAACGAATCAAGTTGCGTTTGAAGCTGAGTAATATTGCGACTAGTGTAGTAAATATTATTTCGGATATAGATTTTTGGAATAAAAAGCAATAGCGCAAAAAACATTATCCCAATGGAAATACAAACCATTTTAAAAGAAATTTCTCTTTTTTCTAAATCAATTTGTAAAACTTCCTCTTTTTCCTGTGGATTTAAGCTTGTTTGCTCCATTGAAGCTAATAGCTCTTGGCTAGAAGTTTCACTAGTAGAAAAATTTGCTTGATAGGGACTTTCTTTTTGAATATTTTGTGATGATTCTCTAAAATCTTCTTGAATTCCCGATTCTTGGCTATTTTCTTTTTTAAACCGATCCCAAAAATTTGTTTTTTGAATTTTATCAGATTCTTTTAGGCGCAAAGATTCATAAGATTCCATTGTATCTCTTAATGCAAAAACTCAAAAATGCGCATCTTAGAACTACGCGCTCGAGGATTATCTTTAATCTCCTCTTCTTTTGGAATAATTGGCTTCTTATAAAGGCTTCTGCCCTTTTGATGATTTCTACTACACTCACATTTTAAAGCTTGTGGCGGACAAATACAAGGATTTTCCCATTGTTTAAATTTATTTTTAATAATCCTATCTTCCAAAGAATGAAAAGAAATAAGACAAAGTCGGCTAAAATCCTGCATTTCTTGAGAATCAAAAATTTTTAACATTGATTCTAATTCGCCTAGCTCATTATTTACTTCAATTCTTAAAGCCTGAAAAGCAAGTGTAGCGGGGTGAATTTTGGGGTGCTTAAAATGCTTGGCGATAAATTGACTAAGCATTTTTGCGCTTGTAATTTTTTCTTTTTTGCGCAATTCCACAATGCAGTGAGCAAGTTTCTTATACTCCCTAATCTCGCCAAAATCCCTAAAGATTCGCTCCAATTCAGTTAGTGGATATGAATTAACAATATCCTTTGCAGTAAAATTTTGACTTTGATCCATTCGCATATCAAGAAACTCTGAATCAAAACAAAATCCCCTCTCCTTGCTATCAAACTGCATTGAAGAAACTCCAATGTCTGCTAAGATTCCAACAACATTGCTCTCTCTTTGTAAAATCTGTTTTAAAACTCCGCTAAAGCGTCCATATTCGATGCTAAAACGATTTAAAAAAGGTTCTAAACGCTTCTTTGCAAGAGTGATTGCTTCATCATCTTGATCAATGCCTATGATTTTTAGCTTAGGATATTTTTCTAAAAGCGCCAAGCTATGCCCCCCAAATCCCAAAGTGCAATCAATCAAGATTCCACCCTTTTGATGGATTATTTCTGTATTAAAAGCTTCTAAAACTTCTTGCTTTAAAACCGAAATATGTGGAATTCTCATTCTTTTTCTCTTGAAATTTTAGCACCAAGCCCAGTGAGCTTGGCTTCAAGATTCTCATAACCTCTATCAAGATGATAGATTCGATGAATATGACTCTCTCCCTTTGCTACAAGAGCAGCCAAAACCAATGCGCTTGAAGCACGCAGATCTGTCGCCATAACATCTGCACCAAAAAGCTCACTTTTACCTTGAATTGTTGCTATATTGCCTTTTAGCTTGATATTTGCACCCATTCTTTGAAGCTCACTTACATGCATAAAGCGATTCTCAAAAAGTCTCTCTTGAATAATGCTACCCCCCTCACACTGCGTAGCTAAAGCCATGAATTGCGCTTGCATATCAGTAGGAAACCCAGGATACTCTGCTGTAGAAATCTCAAAACTTTGCCGATTCTTTGCAGGATAAATTGTAATTGAATCGCCTTTAATATCCATTGCAAAACCAATCTCCTCAAGCTTAGAGAGAACTGCTGTTAGATGAATGGGATTAAGGCGGTGCAATGTGATTTGTGAATTAGTAATGGCACCTGCGCAAAGATATGTCCCTGCCTCAATCCTATCTGGAATCACCTCAATATTAGCAGGAAAATTTAAAGGTTCTCTATTTGTGCCATAAATCTCAATTTCATCATTTCCGATGCCGCTAATCTCCACTCCACTTGCTTTTAAAACTTCACAAAGCTGAATTACTTCTGGCTCTTTTGCGGCATTGATGATTTGCGTTTTACCCTTTGCCATAGCAGCTGCCATTAAAATATTCTCGGTGCCTGTCACGGTGATTTTATCAAAATTTATCACACTCCCTTTTAAGCCCTCTTTTGCTTCTGCAACAATATATCCACCTTGCAGCCGAATCTCAGCACCCATTTTTTGAAACGCTTTAATGTGCAAATCTACAGGTCTTGCGCCAATAGCACAACCCCCTGGCAAGCTTACTTCGCAACAACCAAATCTCCCCAAAAGTGGTCCTAAAACAAGGATTGAAGCACGCATTTTACGCACAATATCATAATTGGCTTTTGTATTATTAAGTGTTTTTGCAACAATGCTTGTTGTGTGTTTATCTAGCTGAATAATTTCGCAACCAAGCATATTCAATAAAGAAAAAAATGTCTTAATATCCACTACATCAGGTAAATTACTTAAAGTCGCCCTTTCTTTAGAGAGCAAACTTAAGGCTATAAGTGGAAGTGCCGAATTTTTTGCTCCTGAAATTTGAATAGAACCTTGCAAACACGCTTGTCCCTCAATGCGTAAAAAATCCATTTTTTTCCTTTATTTTTTATTTTTCTCGCTACTTTCTCGATTTTTCAATGCCGCACTAATGAGTGTTTCAATTTCTTTTTTAAAATTTGGATTTGCCTTTACAAACTCTTCCCTATATCTTGCCACACTATCAATATCAACAGCAGAACAGCACGCCAAAGCCGAAATAAAATCCATCCTATCTTTATAATCTTTGCTTTCTTTCTTTAAGCTATCAAAATTTAAAAAGTTTTTCCTAAAAGCTTCTAAAATCTCATCTAATTCTTCCCTGCTAGGGCTATTTTGCAAAATTGAAATAAGGTATTGAATATTTTTTAGCAAATTATCCCTACTTTTTTGCGATTCAAGATAAGCTTGAATCTTACCTAGAATTAAAAAAGCACTTGTAAGTAAAGCAAAAGGCAACATCGCAAAAAATAATGCCACCCAAATAAAAAGATAAAATTGAAAGCTATACACTATTTGCCTTGATATTTTTCATAAAACACATTAGTTGCCCTAACAAATCCATCAACACTTCCGCAATCATAGCGCACACCCTGAAATTTATAGGCAAGCACCATTCCCTTTTTGCATTGCTCCATTAAGGCATCTGTAATTTGAATTTCACCATTTTTACCAGGTTTTGTGTGCTTTAAAATTTCAAAAATATCAGGAGTTAAAATATAGCGCCCAATAATGGCTAGATTACTTGGGGCTTCTTCTATGCTTGGCTTTTCAATCATATTATCCACCATAAAAACACCATCATCTACTTCTCTACCAGAAATCACTCCATATTTACTTACCTCTTCTTTTGCTACTTCTTCGACGGCAACGATAGAACATTTGTATTTTTTATAAATTTCACACATTTGAGATAGCACTCCAACACCACCCTCATTATCACACAAATCATCGCTTAAAATCACCCCAAAAGGCTCCTTGCCAATAAGATTTTCACCTATTAAAATCGCATGCCCTAATCCTTTCATTTCCATTTGTCTTGTATAAGAAAAAGTGCAAGTGTTTAAAAGGCGACGAATGTCTTTTAAATAACCCTCTTTACTAGTTCCTTGTATTTGGTGTTCTAATTCATAACTAATATCAAAATGATCTTCCAAAGAGCGTTTGCCCCTTCCTGTTACAATTGCCATATTAGCAATCCCTGCCTCAATTGCCTCCTCTACGCCATATTGTATTAAAGGCTTATTAACAATGGGTAGCATTTCCTTAGGTATTGCTTTTGTAGCTGGTAAAAATCTCGTTCCATATCCTGCAGCTGGAAATAGGCATTTTTTTATCATCATCTCTCCTTTTTAAATCAAATCTATCAAACCACTTTCGTAAAGTTTAAAAAATTGTGTTGCGATTCTTGGATTTTTTGAACCCCTTTTAGATGCAAAAATAAGAGCTTTTTTTCGAATATTTTCCCAATTATCGGGATTTTGCAACTCTAAAGGCAACTTTTTAAAATAACCTTGCAACACTTCTAAATATTCTTGATTGCCATGTGTATAAAACCCAATACAAAGTGGAAATCTCTCAAACAAAGCAATTTTATCTTCATTTCCCTCAAATCCAAAAATTTCATTCTCACTATGAAATTCTGGCATTAAATGGCGACGATTAGAAGTTATATAAAAGCGAATATTTTGTGGAAATTTCTCAATACTACCTTCTAAAATTGTTTTTAGATTCTTATATTCTTGATCATTTTCATTAAAACTCAAATCATCACAAAAAACGATAAACTTATAATCTTTGGTACGTAAAAAATCTAAAATTTCAGGCAACATTTTCAAGTCTTGTTTAAAAATTTGCAAGATTCTCAAACCTGCTTTAGAGTATTTTGGCAAAAGTGCTTTGATTAATGAAGATTTTCCACAACCTCTAGCGCCCCAGAGCAAAACATTCACACCCATTCCCTTAAACAAAAAAGATTCGGTATTGGCACATAAAAGCCCTATTTCTTTTTGTAAATTATAGAAATCTTCCCACTCATAATTTTCTAATTCATAAACTTGATGCAAATAGCCACTACTGCGATAAATGGCAGCACAATGTCGCTCACAATCCCATTCAAACTGTTTCATCAACGACTTCTTTTGGTTTTAACTTTATTGTTTAATGGTTTATTTTGTTTAGTTTTACAGCTAAAAGAATCACTTTTTTTATTGTAGCTAAAAATAATTTCACCGCCTTTTTCTAATTCACCAAAAAGCATTAAATCACTAAGAGGATTCTTAATTTTCTCTTGAATCACAAGCCCAAGAGGTCTTGCACCAAGCTCTGGATTATATCCAAGTTTAGCAAGTTGTTCTTTAGCGCTCTTATCTAGCAAAATATGGATATTTTTAGAAACAATTTGCTCGTTTAAATCGTTGATATTCTTCTCTACAATTTTTAGAATTTCTGCTTCGCTTAAAGGATTAAAAGCCACAATAGCATCCAAACGATTTCGGAATTCAGGTGTGAAATTGTCCTTAATGGCAGAATTGAATTTTGTCGCAGAATCTTGTGCAAAACCAAGTGTTGGAGCTTCTTTGGAGCCAACATTAGAAGTCATAATCAAAATCACCGAAGAAAAATCTGCACTCTCCCCATTATTGTCTGTTAGCTTGGCATTATCCATCACTTGCAAGAAAATATTCAAAACATCAGGGTGTGCCTTTTCTATCTCATCT
Source organism: Helicobacter colisuis (assembly GCF_023646285.1). Lineage (NCBI taxonomy): Bacteria > Pseudomonadati > Campylobacterota > Epsilonproteobacteria > Campylobacterales > Helicobacteraceae > Helicobacter > Helicobacter colisuis. The sequence goes on from NZ_JAMOKX010000001.1 coordinate 396,092, forward strand.
AAAAGCAATAAAGTATGAGGATTTTTCTTAATCATTTCTGTAAGAATCCCTCCCTTATCATAGCCCACATAACCAGCAGGTGCGCCAATAAGTCCAGAGCTTGAATATTTCTCCATATATTCACTCATATCAATACGCTCAAAATTAATCCCTAAAGCCTTAGCGATTTCCTTAGCCAACTCTGTTTTCCCCACACCACTTGGACCGCTAAATAAAAAAGAACCAATGGGCTTATTAGGCGATCCAAGTCCAGCTTTATTTCGCTTGAGCGCTGTTACAATCTCTTTGATAGCCAAATCTTGCCCAAAGATTCTATTTTGTAGGTATTTTTCTAAGTTTCTTAAGAGATTCTTGTCATCTTTAGTGGCTTCAATCTCGGGAATCTTTGCCATTTTAGCCACCATTTGTTTAATGCTAGAGAGACTTACCTTGCCACTCTTGTTAGCTAGTTTATAAGCCGCTCCAACTTCATCAATCACATCAATTGCCTTATCAGGTAAAAAACGATCATGCAAATAACGGCTAGATAGCTCCACTGCTAACTTAAGCGATTCTAGCGGATAGGTAACATTATGGTGTTTTTCATAGTATTTTTTAACACCCTGTAAAATCAAAACCGCTTCTTCTTGACTAGGCTCATCCACATCAATTTTAGCAAATCGCCTTGAAAATGCTTTGTCTTTATCTAAAAAATTTCGGTATTCTGCATAGGTGCTAGCGCCAATACATCTAAGTTTTCCACTGCCAAGCATAGGCTTTAAGAGATTACTAGCATCCATACTGCCGCTATTTGTAGCTCCTGCTCCAATAAGCATATGAATCTCATCGATAAATAAAATAACATTTTTGCGCTCTAAAACTTCTTCACCTAAAGCTTTAATCCGCTTTTCAAAATCCCCTCGATACTTTGTTCCTGCAACAAGCGCCCCCATATTAAGCATAAAAATTTCATTACCAAAAAGTGGATTATTCTCTTGATTTAAAACAATTGCCAACCCCTCTGCAATAGCTGTTTTCCCAACTCCTGGCTCACCTACCAAGAGTGGATTATTCTTTTTGCGTCTTAGCAAGACTTCTAGGCATCTTTCAATCTCTTTGTCTCTCCCAATAATTGGATCAATTTTGCCCTCTTTTGCTTCTTGTGTGAGATTGATGCAATATTTCTCTAATACACTCTCTTGTTTATTTTCATCTTTTTCAAACTTTTGAGTTTGTTGTAAATCTTGATTTTCTGTAATATACTCTAAAATATTAAGGCGTGTGATTCCTTGGGCTTTAAGAAGCTGAGTGCAAAATGCTTTGTCTTCCTCTAAAATTGCGGCTAACAAATCTCCAACTTGAGCTTCTTTGCGTTGAGCACCCTTTACATGGCTTACCATAATTTCAATAACACGCGTAACAGCTAGAGTTTCTATAGGCAACTCACTCACATCAGGGTGAGACTGCAAAAAATGCATTAAATAGCGCTCTATTTGCGATTTGAGCGCTTTAATATTGCCTCCGCATTCTTCAATAGCTTTTTTAATTGTTTGACTATCCAAAAGAGAATGAAAAATATGCTCTAGTGTAAGGTATTCATGCCCTAAATGCTTAGCACGACTTTGTGCGGCTTGCAAAATATAATTTAATTCTTTGCTAATCTCAATCATCGCATTTCTTTACATTTTTTCTAAAATGGCTCTTAGAGGAAATTGTTTTTCTTTTGCCATTTTTCTAACCTGCATTGCTTTAGTTTCTGCTATATCATAGGGATAGATTCCGCACATTCCACGCCCATTATGATGAATTTGCAACATAAGATTGAGCGATTCTTCAAAATTTTTGTGAAAAATTTTCTGCAAAATCTCTATTACAAAATCCTGAGTGGTATAATCATCATTAAGCAAAATAACTTTGTAGCGGATAGGTTCTTGTAGCTTTTCAAGGGTTTCTGTTGCGTTTTCAATTTGATTTTGTTTGGGCAATTTTCCCTCCAAAGTAATATTAAAGTAATGCTAAATTTATATTTTTAGTATAGCATTTTTTGCTTAAAATTTTTACCTTTTAATTTATTCTTTGACAAGTGCGCTAATAGTTTTAAAATTTTCTTCCTTAGAATGCAAAAGAAATGAAAAAAGAGCACTCTCAGTGCTTATGATTCTTGCTCCCAAGTCTCTTAGCTCTTGCATTGCCAAGGCGTGATTATGAGCATCTCTAGCACTGCAAGCATCCTCTATAATAAACACTTCAAAATCTCTCTTTAAAGAATCCAAAGCCGTTTCTCGCACACAAATATGACTTTCAATGCCAAAGAGAATAAGAGTTTGAGCATTGTATTTTTCTAATGCTCGACAAAAAGTCTCCTCCCCAAAAGCGCTAAAAGAATTTTTTTGGATAATTTGACTAGAATGGCTTACAATAGCCTTACCCAAACCTTTTGGATACTGCTCCAAAACCAAAGCTTTTTGACAAAAAGCCTCCGCACATCTCAAGAGATTATTAGCATTTTTTAGAAGTTTTTCTTGGTTTTGCATAACCCCAAAAAGTTTTTCTTGAATATCAACACAGATAAAAACACACCCCTCTTTGACAAAACTGGCTTTTTGTTTTAGAGTATATGAAGGCATATTTTCCCTTTTTAGTATTCAATTCCTGCTGCTCTTAATGCATCTCGAATGGCACGCATTTGGATATTTTTATCAAAACACCACTTAGGTGCAATAAGTGTATCATTTCTCACTCCCGCACTTACACGATGAATGACTATATTTTGCGGAATCATCTTAAGCGTTTCAACTATTAATTCAATATATTCACTGAGTGTAATAGGCTTGTATTCCCCCTTGGCATGCATTTGTGCTAAAATAGTCTTTTCAATAATATATAGCGGATGAACTTTAATCCCATCACTTCCCCACTCTAACACTTGCCTAAGGCTATTTAACATCATCTCTTTACTTTCATTAGGTAATCCATAGATAATATGAGAACAAACCTTTAATCCCCTTTGCTTAGTCTCCTTAATCCAATACTCCATTCCCTCTGTGGTATGTCCGCGATTAATAAATTTCAAAGTTTCATCATAAACAGATTGGATTCCATATTCTATCCAAATCTCTTGCTTTCTTGACTCTTGCAAATTTGCTAAATAATCTAATAACTCCAAACTAACACTATCAGTTCTGGTGCCAATAGACATTCCAACTACATTAGGCAAATTAAGTGCTTCTATGTAAAGTTTTTGCAAAGTATCAAATGGCGCATAAGTGTTAGTAAAAGATTGAAAATAGATTAAATATTTCCCAACACCAAACTTATTTTTATGAAAATCAGTTTGCCATTGATATTGACTATGAAGCTGTTTGAGTTGCATTGGCAGTAGTGGATTATCCTGCATTCTAGGATTAATCTTTAGAGGTGCCTTTGGTTCATGTTCTAAAGTCGGAGAAAAGCTTTCATTTTTACAAAAAATACAACCTCCCCTAGCAACACTACCATCAATATTTGGACAGGTAAATCCAGCAAGAGCAATTGGAATCTTTCTTACCCTTTGCCCAAAACGGCGTTTACAATAACGCCCAAAAGTCAACATTTGCTTCATAAGACTTACCTTACAATATAATTATTATCAAAACAGGCTTGACAGAATTGATAATTTTCCACCCCTATGCTTCGCCTTAGACCCTCAAGCGAAAGAAAAGAAAGAGAATCGGCTTTAATAAACTTGCAAACTTCTTCATTACTCATTGTAGCACTAATTAGCTCATCTTTACTTGGCGTATCCACCCCATAAAAACAAGGTGCAATAGTTGGTGGAGAAGAAATTTTCATATGAATCTCTTTGGCACCACAATCGCGTAATATTTTAACAATTTGCTTACTAGTAGTTCCTCTAACAACCGAATCATCAATCACAATAATGCGTTTGTTTTCTATTAATTCTCTAATTGGATTTAATTTTAACTTAACTTTTAATTCTCTAATTTGCTGGGTTGGTTCTATAAAAGTTCTCCCCACATAGTGATTCCTAATAATTCCTAATTCAAAAGGGATTCCACTTTCTTGCGAATATCCAAGCGCAGCTGCCACGCCACTATCAGGAACAGGTATCACAATATCAGCATCAATTGGATTTTCTTTAGCAAGTTCTACGCCCATAGCCTTTCTAATATTATATACCAAACGCCCAAAAACATGGCTATCTGGGCGCGCAAAATACACATATTCAAACACACAAGGATAAGGATTCTTAGGCATAATATGATGACTTTCAATACCATCTTTAGATAACACAAGCATTTCACCTGGTTCCACATCGCGCAAATATCTAGCATTCACCAAATCAAAAGCACAGGTTTCGCTTGCCACAATATAACCAACACTACCATCGTTATTTTGTATCTGTCCTAAACTTAGCGGTCTAAAACCATTTCTATCGCGAATAACAAACATTTTTTTGCGACTTAAAATAATGAAGCAAAAAGCCCCCTCTAATTTTAAAACCGCCTCTTTAATCCGATCTACTAGATTTTCTTCCTTGGCTTTTGCGATCAAATGAATAAGATTTTCTGTATCCATATGACTTTGAAAAATGGCGCCATCCCTAATAAGATCATTGCGAATCTTTTCCGCATTCGTCAGATTCCCATTATGAACAATAGCAACTTCTCCCAAATCATAACGCGCAAAAATAGGTTGTGCATCACTTAGCGAATCGGCTCCTGCGGTTGCATAACGATTATGTCCTACTGCACTGAAGCCTTTTAGTTTTTTTAAAGTTTCATCGCAAAAAACATCAGTTACTAATCCGCGATCTTTGATAGTTGTGATCTTTTCTCCATTACTTGAAGCAATCCCAGTAGCCTCTTGACCACGATGCTGCATAGAAAAAAGAGAATAATAAGCAATACTTGCTGCATTAGGAGCATTATAAACCCCCACTACTGCACATTCTTCATTCCAATTTCTTTCTTCCACTTTGCCTTCCTATAAACCTAAAGAATCTTCAATACCATAAAGATTGTTAGGTTGATTTTTTAGCCAAAGGGCAGCTTTAATAGCACCTTTTGCGAAAGTTAATCGCGAAGTTGCAGTGTGTGTGAATTCTAAATATTCCCCCTCGCCATAAAAACCAACATTATGGATTCCTGCAACATCCCCACCACGCAACGCCATTACACCAATTTCATCTTTTGTGCGCTCTCCAATATTTCCATTTCTACCACTAATACGCACTTTATCCAAATCAAGATTCCTTGCTTCTGCACAAGATTTTGCAAGTCTTAGTGCAGTTCCACTTGGAGAATCTTTTTTGAAATGATGATGTGTTTCAACAATTTCAATATCAAAATCTCTTAACGCACTTGCAACAAGCTTAATAGCTTTATTGAGCATCGCCACACCCAAGGACATATTGCTCGCATAAAGAATAGGCATTTTTTTGGCTGCTTCTTTTATTAAATTTTCATGGTGTGATTCCAAACCAGTTGTCCCTATTACAATAGGACGAGGATGTTTTAGAGCAACTTCTAGTAATTGTTCTGTTCCTTGTGGAGTTGTAAAGTCAATCACCACTTCACAACTCTCCAAAAAAACTTTCAAATCACTTGTGATGAGTGTTCCTGGCTCAATGGAAAAATCTAATTCTTTTCGCGCATACACGCTTTCTAACTTAATCACTTCGCTTTGTTTAGCAAGTTCTACTATTAGTTTTCCAATGCGTCCGCCTGCTCCAAAAACTCCAATTTTTAGCATAAATGCTCCTTTTATTTATGATGCTCAATATACTCTATGGCTCCAAGCGCAGCCGTAGCACCATCAGCTGCTGCACAAACAACTTGCTTTGGCGCATCTTCTCTTAAATCTCCTGCAGCAAACAATCCTGGAATATTTGTCTCCATTTTAAGATTAACAACAGCTTGTCCATATTCATTTACTTCACATAATGATGAGCCATCTTCTTGCATAAGCACAGAATTATTAACATTATAACCAATTAATACAAAGATTCCAGAAATATTAATCTCTTTTTCACTTCCATCTTGGAGATTTTTGAGTTTTAAACCTGTAACTCCAGAATCATCACCGCAAATTTCATCAATCCCATAAGGCGTTAAAAATTCAATTTTTGGTTCGTTCTTGGCTCTTTCTAGTGTTGTAGGAGAAGCTCTAAAAGCATCGCGTCTGTGGATAAGCGTAACTTTAGAGCAAATCTTAGCCAAATAAATTGACTCTTCTACGGCAGTATCACCACCACCTAAAACCGCTACTTCCTTACCTTTATAAAAAAATCCATCACAAGTAGCACATGAGCTTACACCCTTGCCCCAAAAAACATCCTCTCCTTTAACACCAGATCGTTTAGGGCTTCCACCTGTAGCAACAATAACCGCTTTTGCTTGTTCTTCGCTACCATCACTAAAAATAATGCTAAAATGATCTCCCACTTTTTTAACACGCAAAACTTCCTTCATTTCGTGTTTCAAGCCAAAACGAAAGCATTGCTCCTGCCACGGCATCATAAAATCAAATCCACTTTTAACTTCAGAAACACCGGGATAATTTTCCATTTCACTGCTTGAAGTAATCTGTCCTCCAGGCATTCCCTTTTCAAACATAACAACATTTTTTAATCCACCTCTAGTGGCATACAATCCAGCGCTAAGTCCTGCAGGTCCTCCACCAATAATTGCTAAATCTAACATAATTATTCTCCTTGAGTTTGTTTAAAATTTAATATTTTATAGATTCCACTGCTTTTTAAATGTCTATAAAGTATTAAGTTTTCTTTATCTTGCTTTATAATAAAGCACCTAGGAATCGCCTTGAGTTCAAATTTATGCACAAGGCTCAACATTACTTCGCTTGAAACCTTTAAATTAATCACATTACTAGCATAGCTCTCGCCTTGTTGATACAAATCCACAGCCAACATAGTAAGCTTTGTTTTTTTACTCTCTAACTCCAAGGCTTCTTGCCATTTTGGAACATAAGAGCTAAAAAAGCATATTCTATACTCCTTATCTTTTGGTTCAAACAAAAACATTTTTTGATTGTTTGTTGCATAAAAAGAATCGTTTTTAAAATCAACCTCAGCAACCGCACTAAAAGAATAATAATAGTATAAAAATGCACCAACTACAAAAACTACAATAAATGCAATGGGGAATCCAGAGCAACACTTTTTCATTATCCCTTAGATTCTCCCAAAATTTAATTTAGAGCAAACTATCAAGCTTGTCTTTGAAACCAGCTTCAGTAGCAGCTCCAATCATTTCATCAACTTTTTCACCATTTTTATAGAAAAAGATTGTAGGAATAGAACGAATTCCAAATTTTGCTGCTAATTCTTGTTGCTCATCTGTATTAACTTTGCATATTTTTGCTTTTCCTTGATATTCTGCTGCAAGTTTATCAATTACTGGGGCAATCATTCTGCAAGGACCACACCAAGGTGCCCAAAAATCCACCATTACTACACCATCTTTGATTGTCTCATCAAAATTTTGCTCTGTTAATTCAATATAACCAGCCATATTTTTCTCCTTAAATAATAATTTTTATCCTTGGCATTATACGATAAATACCTTAAAAAAAATAAAATCTTATATAAGAATCTTTAAAATTTATTTTACTAATGTAACTTTTTTATTGCATAAGCTCAATAAGCCGTCTTGTGCTTTCTTGATAATCCCAAACCTCATCATAACTCTGTCGCAAATAATCCTCCATATCCGCTTTTTTAGCAATAGCTTCATCCATTTCCTTATCGCTCCCTGCCTGATAAGCGCCAATTCTAATTAAAACTTCATTTTCTTTTAGAATTGAATATAATCTGCGAAATTTTCTTGCGGCTAAAATATGCTCTTTTTGTGCAATATCATTCATAAGCCTTGAAGCAGAATTTAAAATATTAATAGGTGGGTAAATCCCAAAATCAGTCAAGCTTCTATCTAATACAATATGTCCATCTAAAATACTTCGGCTTTGATCTGCAATAGGATCACTCATATCATCACCTTCAACCAAAACGGTAAAATATGCAGTAATAGAACCCTTGCCTTCTTCTTTTCCAGCGCGCTCCATTAATTGTGGCAAAAGCGTTAAAACAGAAGGGGGATAGCCTTTGGTTGTAGGTGGTTCGCCTAATGCTAGTCCAATTTCTCTTTGCGCCATTGCAAAACGCGTTACAGAATCCATCATAAAAAGCACATCTTCGCCTTTGGCTTTGAAGTATTCTGCCACACTCATTGCAGCAAATGCACCATATTTTCGCATAAGCGGTGAATCATCGCTTGTTGCAACAATCAAAACAGTATTAGTCAAATCTCCACCAAGATTTTTCTCCACAAACTCTGGCACTTCCCTGCCTCTCTCGCCAATTAGGGCAATGACTTTTATTTTTGCCTGTGCGCCTCTCACAATCATTCCCATTAGCGTAGATTTTCCCACTCCACTTCCTGCAAAGATTCCTAGCTTTTGTCCCTTACCACAAGTTAAAAGTCCATCAATGCTTTTCACACCAACACTAAAAATCTCATCAATCATTCCACGCTTCATTGCAGCTATAGGCTGTCTAATAATAGGCATTAACCCTTCAACTCTAAGCTCTCCCTTGCCATCAATAGGCTCTCCTAGCGGATTAATTACTCTACCCAAAAGCTCCAAACCCACAGGAATCTGCAAACCTTTTGTATTTAAATAAACTTTATCACCAACCTTTATTCCCTCCACAAAAGAAAAGGGCGTGATTTTAAAACTACCACTCTCTAAAGTTGTAACCATTCCTATGGTATTTGAGTTTTCACTGACAACGCGAACAATATCGCCAAGACTAGGAGAAAGTCCATTAGCCGATAAAAATCCCTGTTCTACTTTGGTAATTAACCCAAAAGTTGGGGAAAGATTCAAGCTATTAAGGCGCTCTCTAAGATTTGCTAAAGACATAAAACTCTCTGTATTGCAAAATAATAAACTTTGGATTTTAGTATAATTTTATTAAAATAATACTTTTAAAACTCAAAGCTTGAAGGAAAAAAATGGCTAAAATCAGCGTATTTGGCGGTGGTGCTTGGGGCAAGGCATTACATTTTGCTTTTGGAGAAAAAAATGATTCTTATATTATTTCAAGAAAAAGTCTTAATTCCCCCAACCAAATCTCTCAAGCACAAGCACAAAATAGCGATTTTTTTGTCGTAGCAATTTGTAGCTCAGCTCTAGAATCGTGGCTAAAAGATTCTCCCCTCCCTCAAGAATCTAAGATTCTAGTAGCTTCCAAAGGTATAGCAAATGGGCTGTTTGTAAGCGATATTTTCTCTAAATTTTATCCCAAAGCGCAGCTAAGCTTCCTTGCTGGACCTAGCTTTGCCAAAGAAGTCTCCCAATCTCTCCCTTGTGCGCTTAATGTGCATTCTAATAGTCTCCAAAGCGCCCAAGAATGGCTAGATTTATTTCCCAATTTTATCAAGCCTTATACTAATGATGACATTATAGGTGGAGAGATTGGGGGAGCGTATAAAAATGTGATTGCCATTGCAAGTGGAATTTGCGAGGGAATGGGGCTTGGCAATAATGCAAGGGCTTCTTTAGTGGCTAGAGGGCTTGTTGAAATGACTCGATTTGGAAAATTTTTTGGCGCAAGAGAAGAAACTTTTTTGGGATTGTCAGGAGCAGGTGATTTGTTTTTAACAGCCAACTCCACACTTTCAAGGAATTTTAGGGTTGGTCTTGGATTAGCTCAAAATAAGCACTTGCAGGAGATTTTGGATAATCTAGGCGAAGTTGCTGAAGGGGTGCAAACTTCTAAGGAAATTTATGCACTAGCCCAAAAAAATGAAATTTACACACCTATTGCTAAGGAAGTTGCCCTTATTATGGAAGGAAAGAATCCAAAAGTAAGCCTAATGGATCTAATGAAGCGAATGAATTAAAATTTTTCAAAATATTCTGCAATTTTTCTAGGATTATTAGTTTGTGTTAAGGAGAGCATCAAAAGAATCCTTGCTTTTTGTGGATTAAGATCATTAGCCGAAACAAACCCTTGAGTATTTTCTTCTTCGCTTAACAATACCATTCCACAGCCCACTCTTGAGCTTTTTACCACTTGTAGTTTATTTTCTTTTAATAACTCTATTAAATATTCTTTTTGATTCTTGTGGATACTCCCAGCACCACTTCCTGCAATCACTAATCCCTTAGCGCCTGCCTTTAAAAATGCTTCAATAGCTACTCTAGAGCCATCATTAGCATAGCTATAAACAATATCTACCTTAGGCAAAGAATCTAGCCTTTCAATGTTAAATGGAGTTTGCAGGGTATGCAATTTAAGATTAATAGTCTTAAAAAAGACCTTGCCATCTATAATATAACCCATCTCTCCACCATTTGGGGATTGAAAAGATTCTACATTTAAAGTATGCATTTTAGTAGCTTCCCTTGCAGAATGAATTCTATCATTCATTACTATCATCACGCCCTTTGCTTCAGCGTTTTTATTTCCTGCAAGACTAATGGCATTATAAAGATTCCTAGGACCATCTGCACTCATTGCAGTTGCAGGACGCATAGCACCAGTTAAAACCACCGGCTTATCACTCTTAATTACAAGACTTAAAAAATATGCCGTCTCTTCCATTGTGTCTGTTCCGTGCGTTATAACAATGCCATCAATCTCAGAATCTTTTAAAAGCACATTAATAGTTTTAGCAAGTTTAAGCCAAATCAAATCAGTCATATCAGCACTATCAATGTTTGCAATCTGTTTAGTTTGAATATTAACTATACACTGCAATTGCGGAATTGCTTCAATCAATAACTCCACGCTTAAACTGCCTGATTTATAATCCGTTGTTCTAAGCTTGTTTTTTGCTTCTCCAGCGATTGTTCCACCTGTTGCTAATATCATAATATTTGGTTTATATGTTTTTAAACTCACCAAAATCCTTTTTTGAAGTCCTTATACTTTTATTTAATGATTTTTGCTTGTAATTCTAACACTTTTTATTATTAAATTGAGCAAAAATTTATTAATCTTGAGTAATTTAGTAACAAAAAAATATATTTTTGCAATTTTATTTTATATACAATATGTATTTAAATATTTTATGCTAATATTTCACCAAAACAATAAAACTTTAAAAGGATAAAAAATGCCAAATTTAACACATAATAATTTTTCACAAGAAACTCTTGCGCTTCATGCTGGATACACTTATGATTCTCAAAGGACGCTTAGTGTTCCTATTTACCAAAATACCGCTTATAGTTTTGAGAGTTTGCAACAAGCAGCCGCACGATTTGGGCTTCAAGAGCTTGGTAATATCTATTCACGCCTTACTAACCCAACCACAGATATTTTAGGCGCTAGATTAGCTGCGATTGAGGGAGGAGCCTTTGGCGTCCCGACTTCAAGTGGAAGTGCAGCTATTTTTTATGCGCTTGTTAATCTAGCGCAAAATGGCGATAATATCGCATTTTCAAATAAAATCTATGGAGGCACACAAACCTTATTAGTGCATACACTCAAAAGATTTGGGATTGAAGCAAGAGTTTTTGATATTGATGATATTGACAACACTTTAGAAAAAGTTATTGATTCAAAAACAAAAGCTATCTTTTTTGAAAGTCTTTCCAATCCACAAATAGCTATTGCTGATGCAGAAAAAATCACAAAAATTGCCAAAGCTCACGGGATTGTAAGCATTTGTGATAACACTGTTGCCACTGCATTTTTACACAAACCTTTTGATTATGGTGTTGATATTGCTGTTTATAGCCTTAGCAAATATGTGAATGGGCAAGGCAGTGCATTAGGTGGAGCGGTTATTGAGCGTAATGGACTTAATGAACTCATTAAAGACAATCCTCGCTATCTACCTTTCAATACTCCAGATGAAAGTTATCACGGGCTTGTGTATGCCTCACTTCCTTTACCTATTTTCTCTATTCGCCTTATTACAGAATGGCTAAGAAATATCGGAGCAACACTCTCTCCACAAAATGCATGGATTATATTACAAGGATTAGAAACTCTTGAATTAAGAATCCAAAAACATAGTGCCAATGCACTAGAAGTGGCAAAATTCCTAGAATCTCACCCAAAAGTCAAAAGCGTTAATTACCCTGCATTAAGCAGCAATCCCTATCATCACCTTGTGAATAAATATTTTACCAACAACCAATGCAGCGGACTTATTAGCTTTGAATCAGAAAGTTTTGAAGAAGCACAAAAAATCTGCAATGCTCTAGAACTTTTTGCTATTGTTGCTAATATCGGAGATTCTAAATCTCTCATTATCCATCCTGCTTCCACCACACATTCACAATTAAGCCAAAAAGAGCTTGATTTAGCAGGAATCACACCTGCTACAATCCGCTTAAGCATCGGATTAGAATCACCGCTTGATTTAATCGCTGATTTAAAACAAGCTTTAGAAAAATAAAGGAATGTTTATGTTAAATGGAATTATTGTAGGTTTATTGCTCGGCTTTGTTTTACAAAGAGGTCGTTTTTGCGTAGTAGGTGCATACAGAGATGTTTTTCTTAGCAAGAAATTCACTATCTTCATTGCACTCTTTATTGTTATAGTGGTGCAAAGTATAGGAGTTTGGGCTCTTAATTCTTTTGGTTATATTTCTATTAAACCACAAGAGTTTTATTGGCTATCAACCATTATTGGAGGCGTTATTTTTGGATTTGGAATGGTGATTGCCGGAGGTTGTGCTACAGGAACTTGGTATAGAGCTGGGGAAGGCTTAATTGGCTCCATTGCTGCTTTATTTTTTTATGCGTTAAGTGCAAGTATTGTAAAATATGGGGCTCTTTTGCCTTTACAAAACAATTTACAAGCTTTTAAAATTTCTGATGGCACCATTTACCAAAGCTTAGGAATTTCTCCTTGGATTTTAGTGATTACATTGGGAATAATTGTTAGTTTTTTTGTTTTTAAGGAGTTACGCAAACCACGCCTAAAAATCGCTCGTTTAAAACCTAAAAAAACAGGAATTTCTCACTTATTGTTTGAAAAATCTTGGCACCCATTTATCACAGCTTTATTAGTTGCTCTAATCGCTATTTTAGCTTGGCCCCTTTCTTCTTTAAGTGGGAGAAATTACGGATTAGGCATCACAACCCCATCGGCTAATTTAATACAATACCTTACCACAGGGAATCTTGATTTCATTGATTGGGGAGCATTTTTCGTTCTTGGAATAGCATTAGGCTCTTTTTTGGCTGCTAAATTCTCAGGAGAATTTAAATTCCGTCTTCCTGATAAAAAAACTTTAGCTTACTCAAGTATTGGAGGAATCTTAATGGGAATTGGTGCTTCTTTGGCTGGAGGTTGCACAATAGGAAATGGTTTAGTAGAAACTGCACTTTTTTCTTATAAAGGATGGGTAGCTACTATTTTTTTCTTATTGGGTGCTTATATCGCTACTTTTTTTACTATTATTTTGCCATCACGCAGTGTGGCACAAAAATCATAAGGAGAACGTATGGCAATTTTAGATACTAGAGGAAAGGTATGTCCTTTCCCACTTGTTGATGCAAAAAACTTTATTCAAACTTTACAAAGTGGAGAGAAATTAGAAATTCTCTTTGATTGCACACAGGCAACAGAAACAATTCCACAATGGGCTGCAGAAGAAGGTCACGAAGTAATTGACTTTGAAGCCTTGGGGGATGCAGAATGGACTATTAAACTTATCAAAAAATAAAGGATAAATATGCCACTCATTATTCCAGAAGATATTCCTGCCTTCAAAGCTCTCAAAGAACACGCTTTTATTATGGGTCAAAAAAGGGCAAAATCACAAGATATTCGCCCTTTGGAAGTTTTAATCATTAATCTTATGCCCGTTAAAATAGAAACTGAAAATCAGATTCTAGCCCTCCTTGCAAACTCCCCCTTGCAAGTTAATATCACCCTACTCTCTACTGCTACTTATATAGGCAAAAATACACCAAAATCGCATTTAGATAAATTCTATGTTAATTTTGATTCAATTAAACATAAAAACTTTGATGGAGCTATCGTTACAGGTGCTCCAATTGAACATTTAGAGTTTGAGCAAGTAAAATATTGGAGAGAATTAGTAGCGATTATGGATTATTTAAAGCATAATTGTACTAGCACTTTGTATCTATGTTGGGGAGCAATGGCAGGACTTTATCACTTTCATAAAATACAAAAAATACCTCTTAAAGAAAAACTTTTTGGCGTCTTTGAACATTTTTGGGTAGAAAAGGATTTGTTACTCAATGGTTTAGATGAAATAGTAAAAATTCCTCATTCTAGGCATTCAGGCATCAACGAATCTCAAGTTGCGACAAATCCTAATCTAAAGGTTTTATTACAAGGAAAAGAAAGTGGAATCACTGCCCTTAAAGATAACAAAGATTTCTTTATCTTAGGACACCCAGAATACTCTAAAAACACTTTAGAATCTGAATATCAGAGGGATTTAAAAAAGGGATTGTCCATTCACAAACCTTTCAACTACTTTGATTCTCAAGAAAATCCCATACTCTCTTGGCGATCTAGCGCAAGTGTCATGTTTTCAAATTGGTTGAACTTTTCGGTTTATCAAGACACACCTTTTATTTTGGAAAGCTAAGATTCTGGCTTTTCATAATAAGCTATTTTTTTCTTTCTCTCTTCTAAAGTCTCTTTTCCATTTAATGGATCTTTTAAATAAAAAATATAGAATCTATTTTCATAAAGACTATACACTCTACTCTCCGCTCCATTAATCTGTATCACTTTATTGCTAGATAATATGATTTCTCCTGTTTTATTTCCCAAAATAGGCACAAATAAAATCAAACACAAAAAGAATAACACCACATAAAAAATCCGCGCAATACTCCCAAGCAAAGGAATAATAAATGCAATCCCAAACCCCAAAACCATTAAAACAAAAACAAAGGGATTAAAAACATTGCCAAAGAAAGGATTAAAGAATTCTCTAATTCCATAATAATTAATATAATTTGCAAAAATCGCTGCCCAAAAAATACAAAATAACAAAAACACCAAACAAACACTCACCAACAAAGAAGCAATTAGGCTAGAAATTTTCATTTTACCTCACAATCCTTAGATTATCATTCCCTACTCTAAATATTCTTGAAGCCTTAGAGGATGTAAAACCTCGTTTATCAATCACCCAAATATCAGCACTCTTCAAAGCAAACTCTAAATCAAAATTTTGCTTATGGGGATTTGCAGAAGTGGAATACAAATAAGGAAAAAAACACAAAAATTCACTATGCAAAGAATCTCTTACCACCCTAATCCCCAAAGAATGATCAACTAGTCTATTTTTACCCCTATAAATAAAGGTAGTTTTAGGACTATTGCGAATTATTTTTTTATATTTTTGTGGAATCCGCACCAACTCTTTAAGTTTTTGAAAACTCCCTAGCGTTAAAATAACTTTTTGACTAGATTGCCTTCCTTTTTTGGTATTTAACCTTTTAAAATCCAAACACAACAAACCAGCGGTTGTGTCGCTTTGTGCTAAAAATACACAATCGCTAAACACACCTACTCACTTAGATAGTCTTGGAGTGGCTTTGTAAGATTTGGATTAATCTTTTTAATCTCACTAATAGCGCTAATAGCCACCCTTGCTGCTTCAATAGTTGTAAAATAAGGGACATTATTGCGCAAAACTTGAGTGCGAATCTTATCGGTGTCATCTTTGCTAGAAGCTTCATCGCTAGTATTAATTGCCAAAGCAATCTCGCCATTTGCAAGCATATCTCCGATATTAGGGCGCCCTTCACTAATTTTTAGCGCCTCCTCACAAGCAATACCTTGTTTGCGAATCTCTTGAGAAGTCCCTTTTGTTGCACAAATTTCAAATCCAAGCCCCTCAAGCTCTCTTGCTAGATCACCTGCTTGAGACTTATCAAGACTTCTTAGAGAAATAAACACCTTACCCCCAGTAGGAATGGGATTCTTACTTGCCATTTGGCTTTTAGCAAAGCTTACTCCAAAACTCTCACTAATTCCCATAACTTCCCCTGTAGATCGCATCTCTGGACCCAAAACCATAACTGCTCCACTTAACTTACTAAAAGGAAACACCGATTCTTTGACTGCAATGTGCTTTGGCTTTTTGGGCTTATATAATCCATCTTTAAACTCTACTTTTTTATGCTCATCATAAAACTCTAAAGCGGCTTTTAAGTCTTTATTAATCATCACATGAGTTGCGACTTTAGCTAATGGAATCCCTGTGGCTTTGGAGACAAAAGGCACGGTGCGTGAGGCTCTAGGATTAACTTCAATCAAATAAAGTGTTCCTTCAAAAATTGCATATTGGGTATTCATAAGCCCAACCACGCCAAGATTCTTAGCAATTTTAGCTGTCGTTTCTTCAATCTCTTTTATTTTTTCTTTAGAAATGCTAATAGTTGGAATCGAACACGCCGAATCACCACTATGTATCCCTGCTTCTTCAATATGTTGCATAATACCTGCAATATAAACATCCTTGCCATCACAAATCGTATCTACATCAAGCTCTAAAGCATTATTTAAAAACTTGTCAATTAGCACTGGAGAATCTTCACTTACACTCACTGCCTCACTCATATAGTTTTTTAATTCTACTACATTATAAACAATACGCATAGCGCGCCCACCAAGCACATAGCTTGGGCGGACAAGCACAGGGAATCCAATATCTTGTGCGATTTCTATTGCTTCTTCTTTGGTGAAAGCTGTGCCGTTTTTAGGCTGTAAAAGTCCATTTTCTTCTACAAATTTTGCAAATTTCTCTCTATCTTCTGCGATATCAATTGTTTTTGCACTCGTTCCAATGATTTTTGCCCCAATGGTTGTTAGCTTTTTGGCGAGTTTGAGTGGTGTTTGTCCGCCAAAATGCACAATCACGCCATCAGGCTTTTCTCTTTCAATCACGCTACGCACACATTCAAAGGTAATGGGTTCAAAATACAAGACATCACTTGTATCATAGTCTGTACTTACCGTCTCTGGATTGCAGTTATACATAATGCTTTGTATGCCCATATCTTTGAGGGCAAAACTTGCATGCACACAACAATAATCAAACTCAATGCCTTGACCGATTCGATTTGGTCCGCCACCGATAATTAAAACTTTTTTTTGTGCATTTTGGTCTAGATTGTCTCGTGGGTTAGAATCTACAAAGGATTGTGCGTTAAAAGGCATTGTGCCATACAAATACGCTGTTTGTGTGCTAAATTCTGCCGCACAGGTATCTACTTCATTATAATGTAACTGCACTTGCAATCTTTGTCGCAATGCATATATGTCTTCTTCTCGTAATTCTAAGCCCTCATTTTTATTGATGAGGAATGCCAACATTTTATCGCTAAAGCCATATTGCTTGGTGAGTGCTAAAAACTCTGAATCTTGCAAGGATTCAAAAGAGATTTGCTTCTCTAATGCAATAATTTCTGCAATTTGGTGTAAGAAATATGGATCGATTTTGCACCATTCATGAATTTCTTCCACGCTTATATCATTACGTAATGCCTCTGCAATATACAAAAGCCTATGAGCATTCGGGCGACGCACTTCCCTTTGAATCTCGCTTAGATCGTTGCTGATTGGATTAAATCCAAAGATTCCTGTCTCTAAGCTACAGAGGGCTTTTTGCAAGGATTCTTTGAAACTCACACCAATTGCCATAACTTCCCCAATGGATTTCATAGAGGTGGTGAGTGTTGAATCTGCTTGTGGGAATTTTTCAAAGGTAAAGCGTGGGATTTTTGTTACAATATAATCAATGCTAGGTTCAAAACTCGCAGGTGTGCCCGTGATGTCGTTTTTAATTTCATCAAGCGTATAGCCTACCGCAAGCAATGTCGCAACTTTGGCAATTGGATAGCCTGTGGCTTTGGAGGCTAGAGCAGAGCTTCTAGAAACGCGTGGATTCATCTCAATAACCGTCATTCTACCGGTTTTTGGATTGATAGCAAATTGCACATTGCTTCCGCCTGTATCTACTCCAATTTCTCGCAAGATTTTAAAACTTGCATCACGCATTCGTTGGTATTCTTTGTCTGTAAGTGTAAGAGCAGGGGCGATCGTGATAGAATCTCCTGTATGCACACCCATAGGATCTAAATTTTCTATGCTACACACGATAATGCAGTTATCGCTTTTATCGCGTATTACTTCCATTTCAAATTCTTTCCAACCAAGTAGCGATTCTTCAATCAAAATTTCACTAATTGGGCTTGTATCTAAGCCATTTTGTGCAAGCGTTTTAAATTCATCAATATTATATGCCACGCCACTACCGCCACCAGCAAGGGTAAAACTTGCACGAATAATAAGTGGGAATCCTATTTCTTTGGCTGCTTCAAGTGCTTCTTCTATGGTGTAGGCATAGCGAGATTTTGGTAAATCCATACCGATTTTTAGCATTGCTTCTTTGAAAGCCTGTCTATCTTCACCCTTTTTAATCGCACTAGGATTTGCACCCAAAAATTTTACACCCTCTAGCATACCTTTTTCATACATACTCATCGCGACATTTAGTGCGGTTTGCCCACCCATAGTAGGCAAAATAGCATCAACTTTTTCTTGTTTGATAATATTGGCAATCACTTCTTCGGTAATGGGTTCGATATAGGTGCGATCAGCAAGATTTGGATCAGTCATAATGGTTGCAGGATTAGAGTTTATAAGCACCACGCGATAGCCAAGCTTTTTGAGTGTTTTGGCTGCTTGTGTGCCAGAATAATCGAACTCACACGCTTGTCCAATGACAATGGGTCCTGAACCGATGAGTAAAATAGTTTTAATATCATTTCGTTTTGGCATAAAAAATCCTTCCTACTTTTTGAAAATTAATGTGACAAATTACCACTTATGCTTACTTAAAGATTCTAAAAACTTCATTGTTCCCATTTTTGCATTACCAAATCAATGGGATACAAACTTGCCCTACAAAAAGCCACTTTAGCAATGCAAACCAAAGTTTTAGCTGATTCTTCTAAATTTTCATTTATTACTAAATAATCAAATTTATCAAGCTTTTTGACCTCTCCTGCTGCATTTTCTAAACGCCTTTTAATGATTTCATTCTCATCACTCCCTCTAACTCCCAAACGCTCTTCTAAAATCTTTTTGCTATTGGTAGTCACAAAAACACTTGTTGTATGATTAGGAAAAGCTTTTTTGATATTTTCTTGCCCCTGCACATCTACATCAAAAATGACCAACTTGCCCTGCTCTAAGGCTTCTAAAATAGGCATTTTAGAAGTGCCATAATAATTCCCATGCACCAAAGCCCATTCTAAAAAATTATTCTCTTGAATGTTTTTTTGAAACTCCTCTTTAGAAATAAAATGATAATGGACACCCTCTTCTTCGCCTTTTCGCTTTTCTCTTGTTGTAGATGAAATTGAAAAATAATGCCTTGGAAATTCTTTTGCTAAAGCCTTATAAAGCGAACTCTTACCAGCTCCACTTGGTCCTGATAAAATTAAAATGGCTCCTTTTAGTTTAATTTCTTCCATTTAATCTTCTTTTTTAGGAAATTGAATGCTAATATTAATGGTAGCGCCACTTAAAAGCTCTTTTAAACTCTGTGTTTGCAAAGTCTGCAAAGCACCTATCAATGAATCTAACGAATTAATTTGCACATTACTTGGCAAAGCTACTTCTTTGGCTTCTTCTTTTGGCACAATAGATGCTATATTAGGTTCTTTTGCAATAGGCTCACCTAAAGCCTCACTCATTGCTTCTAAGCTTAGAGAATCAAATTCCCCTAAGTCTTCTGTTTCTTTCAAATCTTCTACTTCAAGATATTCTGAAATATCCGCGGGGGCTGATTCTTGAGATTCTTGAGATTCTTGAGATTCTTGAGATTCTTGAGATTCTTGAGATTCTTGAGATTCTTGAGATTCTTGAGATTCTTGAGATTCTTGAGATTCTTGAGATTCTTGAGAT